>JBFZBH010000138.1:0-4899 GCA_041308525.1 Phycisphaerae bacterium
ATCCGCCAAATGACCCCGCAGGCAATAGTCCAGTTTATGATGTGTCAGTGACATTAAGCTGGGAGGCGGGGACACCTGATGTTAATTTCTTTAACATTTACTTCGGTGAAGATGCCAACGATGTAAATAACGGGACAGGCGGAACATTCAGAGGCAGTCAGCCGATTGAGCATAAAAGCTTCGGCCCGATACCGGTAGAGTTTAATACGACATATTACTGGAGAGTAGATGAGTTTAATGATGCCGGGATTCTAATCTGTAAAGGAAATCTTTGGACATTCAAGATTGCAGACAATGCACTGATTGATAACTTCGAATCGTATTCAAATACAGATGCGCTGGCTGCGGTTTGGAGTTTTACCGGCAGTGCAGCAATTGCCCTTGAAACAGGTATCGTCCATAACGGCGGCAAGTCTATGAAAATAGGATGTTCGTCAGGTACTGGTGAAGTCTCAAGGCCGATATTTAGTTCGGGCTGGGCAGCGAGCGCCAAGGCACTGAGTTTCTGGTACAAAGGTGATGCGAATGCTGCAGAACTATATGTTAAACTCGAATCGCATAATGGCGGACAAACAGGAACACTAGAGAGTGGATATGCGGTTAACGAGGCAGGAGATTCGGTTGATTTAAAATCGACGGGCTGGCACCAGATGAATTTCGATTTGAAAAATTTCGGAATTGACCTGGGCAATGTTACGAAATTAATAATTGGTATTGTGCCTGAAACGCAAACAAGCTTGCAGGTGTATTTGGATGATATACGTTTATATCCGACTCGCGTTCTTGGGCAGATGTCATTGGATTTCAATGGCGACAATTGCATAGATTTTCGAGATTATGCAATCTTCGCTGCTCACTGGCTCGATACTAATATGTATCCTTAATCGGGATCTATACAGCTGCGAAGTCACACAAAATCGAATCAGCTATTGGCAGAGCCTCGCGTGTAAGAAAGATTTTTCTGTCAGCAATATTTATTAATCCGAGTTTCTTATATTTTCTGATTGGTTCTGCGAATAATTTCATTGCATCGAAACCTGTGCGTGTTTTGAATTCATCCAAATCGATACCGCAGCGGCGGCGGAGATTCAGGACAGCGGTCTCGCAAGCCATCTCATTATCGTTAAGCTTTTCACTTTCCTGAACAGAGCTTTCTCCTCTTTGGATTGCTTCGGCATACTTATTAATGTCATTATAATTTGTGGTTCTTATGCCATTCAAATACGAAGCTGCTGCGGGGCCGATGCCGATGTAGCCATTGTTTGCCCAATAGCCAAGATTGTGCCTGCACTCGAACCCTTTCTTTGCGAAGTTCGAGATTTCGTATTGAAGAAGACCGGCATTCTGAAGCATGTCAATTGTTAATTCATACATTGCCCTGTCGGTATCTTCATCGACAGGTTCCACAATCCCGGCAGCTAAATCCTGAGATAACGGCGTATCATCTTCGAAGGTGAGGCTATAAGCGCTTATATGTTCGACGTTCAGTTGTATCGCGGACTGTAAATTGTGCTTCCAGGAATCGATGCAAGAACCGGGTATGGCAAAAATCAAATCAAGACTGATATTTTCAAAACCAGCTTGTCTTCCCTGCTTGACTGATTCGTTAATAGAACTGACGGTATGCGACCTGCCGAGGAAATCAAGCTCCTGCTGGATAAAGGATTGGGAGCCGATTGACAGACGATTTACACCAGATTTTTTCAATTCGGAGAGCAGGTTCTGATTGACCTGACCGGGATTGATCTCGATAGTAAACTCCCGGGCTGCAGGGCACAGCGCTGTCAGGCGGCTAATGAGTTGAAGCAGTTGTTCCTTTGGAAGACAGCTTGGGCTTCCGCCGCCAATATAAATAGTTTTTATTTCTTCGAAAGGATTATATCGTTCCAATTCGACAATCATTGCTGAAATGACCGCTGCTGCGTCATATTTTTCAATCGGTTCGGAGTAGAAGCCGCAGTAACGGCATTTGGTCCGGCAGAACGGAATGTGAACGTATAAGCCGGGACAAGTCGAACAGGATTTTAAATTCATTGACACTTTTTTCTGCACTCATAAAAAATACTGAAGGCTATGTGATAAAGTGTACCAAAATATTGGCTGTTTAGAAGCTGATTTTAAAGGATTTGAGGCTCGGATTTGGCGCTGATTCTTCGATTTCAGAACTGGATATATATCCCCTGAATTCATCATTGATGTCGCCGAGACAGGAATCTATATCATCGGGGTTTCCCTGGATGAGCATCTCGACAGAACCATCCGGCATATTTCGAACATAACCGGCAAGGCCGTAACGCGCAGCGATGCCGTGAGCAGTGAAACGGAAACCGACGCCCTGGACACGTCCTGAATAAGTTATTTTTTTTGCAATCATTTTTCGAACAGCCTATTGCGTTTTGCGTAATGCGTATAAAATATTTTTTATATAGTAGTATGTAACGGATTCGGAGTCAAGAAGAGGTTTAGATACGGTCGGTGTAAAATAGATGTTCACCAAACTGAGAAATTGTAGTATAATTATTTTTTCTATTTGTTATTTTAGCATAAATTAAACGAAGATGAAAGAAACGGATAAACAAAAGAGCGACAAGATTGAGCAGATATTCCAGATGATGACTCTGGTAGCGGGAAGGTTCTCTCTTCAGGAGGTGTTAGACAGGCTTGCAGAAGCAGCTGTGAAGATTACAGGCTTAAAGGCCTGCTCAATAAGGCTTCTGGATGAGGAAGCCGGTGAGCTGAAGATGCGAAGCACCTACGGGCTTAGCGAGGAGTATCGCAACAAGGGGCCGGTGACCAAAGACGACCCTGTAATAAAAGCAGCATTTGCCGGGCAGGCGATTGTAGTCGATGATATGCGGGTCGATGAGCGAACCAGGTATAGAGAGGCGACGCTAAAAGAAGGGTTGGTAAGCCAGTTGACAGTTGCGATGAATTTTCGCGAGAAGGCAGTCGGGGTGCTGCGGCTGTATAGCCCTGAGCCTAAGCAGTATAACGATGAGGAAATAGCAATCGCCAGGACTGTTGCCTCGCAATGTGCTGTGGCCATTACGAATGCAAGGCTTTATGCAGAAGCGATTGAAGGAGCAAGGATTGCCGAGCAGATGCGCGTAGCTGGTGACGTTCAGCGGAGAATGATACCGGAAAAGGCGCCGCAGATAGACGGCATCGAAATTTCCGCGCTGTATATACCGTGCTACGATATCGGCGGTGATTTTTACGATATGTTCAGAATTTCAGAAAACAGGATTGCCGTGGCGATTTCTGATGTGATAGGCAAGGGGATTCCTGCTGCGCTGATGATGGGGCAGTTTCGGGGTGCGATGAGGGCATATACCGACAGCGAGTTCAGAACGGGCGGCATAAGCGCTATCGTCAGCAAGCTGAATAAAATGGCCTGCGGGGAGTGCAAAGATGGAGAGTTTATATCTCTGTTTTATGGAGTTATTGATGCTGAGAAAAAAACAATGACATACTGCAACTGCGGGCATGAGCCAACTATCCTGATAAGAGCAGGCAAGGTAATCGACCTTCAGACGGGCGGTCTTGTTCTCGGTGTTGATGCAGGTGCTGAATACCGGTTCGAAACGATAGATTTAAAAAAGGGCGACAGCCTGATATTTTATACGGACGGACTGATAGATGCTGCGAACTATGAAGGCCAGTTGTGGGGCAGGGAAAATCTAGTTGAGGCTGCTAAAAAGTTCAGGAAAGAGTCGGCTGAACAGATGATTAAGGATATCATCGGATACAGAAGAAGATTTGTCGGGCTTGTCAGGCAGCTGGATGATACGAGTGTAATTGCGGTGAAAGTAAAAGAATAACCGATGGCGGAACTGGTTATCACAATTGACGGACCTGCGGGAAGCGGCAAAAGCACAGCTGCGAAGCTGCTTGCGCAGAGACTTGGCGCAAGCTTTCTCGATACCGGCGCGATGTACCGGACGGTGACAATTGCAGTTATGAAGGCGGGGGCGGACATGGAGGATGAAGAACAGCTTTTCGATGTTCTCAATAACAGTCAGTTTCGATTCGATATAAAGAAGGACCGCATGCACTGCTTCGTCGATGGAGAAAATGTCACGGAATTGATAAGGCTGCCGCAGGTAACTGATAATTCAAGATATATCGCATCTTCACAAATACTTCGCAAAGAACTGGTAAAGATGCAAAGACAGATTGCAGCGGGGCAGGAAAAAATTGTTACAGAAGGGCGTGACCAGGGGACTGTAGCTTTTCCGGATGCGAATGTTAAAATTTTTCTGACTGCTGAGCTGCGTCAGAGGGCGAAAAGAAGACTGGCTGAGCTGAAGGAAAAAGGCATTGACCTAAGCATTGAGGAGCTTGAACAGGCCATAAAGGACAGGGACAACAGTGACATTAACAGGGACACCGGCCCTCTTGTGCCTGCGGATGATGCTGTAGTAGTTGATACGACGGACTTGAGTATTGACCAAATGGTCGAAAAACTGGTTGATATTGTGAAAGAAAAATGCTGAGGGACAAAATAAGACGGCTTTGGTATTGTCTGGGGCGACTCGGGTGTATTTTGTTCGTCAGGTATGCTTTCAGGCTTCACATAAGGGGTGCTGAAAACGTGCCAAAGAAGGGGGCAGTTATACTTGCAAGCAATCATCAAAGTTTTCTCGACCCGGTATTGTGCGGGATCGTGATGTCGATCCAGCCAATCCCCTGTGCGGCGGCCGCGTCTTTCAGGACGTTCAGCGCCGCCACTTCAGCAGTGGGGCGTTGGCTGAGGTCGCCTTTGTTCAGGTAGGCATAGATTATCCTGTTTAATAGGTTTTCCAGCGGCTTCGATGAATCAAAAATATCCTTCTTCTGCATTATCCGGCTTTTAAAACAACAAATATAATTCAGTTATTGCCGGTACGGGTATTTGTT
>JBFZBH010000139.1:0-4889 GCA_041308525.1 Phycisphaerae bacterium
ATTATGCCCAAAAAGTCCACTGCCGCCTTATCCCTTTCCTTTGGTAAGTGACATCAAGGGTTTTTATTTGAAATGGGGGCGGGAATTTGATATAATGCGAAAAATGAAGGGGTAAGCTGTTGATACATACACACTCTTAAAGGAAAAGGGTATTTTTAGCCGGTTTTCGGAGGTTTATGTTCTTATGACTATTAGAAAAATTGCAGCAGGGGTCGTTTTGTTCTTTTTAGTGTGTTTTCCTTGCTTTTCAGGGGTCTTTACTGACAATTTTGATTCCCCACGTGATTATCTTGTCAGCGGAACTGGCGGCAGCGGCTGGGATGGAATTATCGGTCAGAGCACTGCTAATATTTTAGATGCGAGTATCTCATCACCGGGAGTTTTAACGATTCAATGCACCGGCCCGGCCTGGTGGGATGGTTGCAATACGCCATCTGCACCTCTTTTGTATATCGATAATGTTGCGGGCGATTTTGTAGCAGAAGTCCGTGTAACAGATTTCTCCGGGACCTCCGGAGCACCTGTTTACCATAACGACTGCGGGATTATGGCAATTGTCGGCGACCCCGCATTGGCGGGACCGGGCGAAGACTGGGTCAGCGTTCGATATTTCCCAACCTGGGTTGGCAATATGGGTGCAAATACTGATGATTGCGTTCGGGTTGAATTCGGCGGTAACGGCAAAGGCTGGAATCCGGACCCGTATCTTCAGCTTGAGCGTTCAGGAAATGCAATCCACACCCGAACGAGTGTTGATGGAATAAACTGGGTAGAGCTTGGCAGCTCTCCCCGGATTCGGACAGATATGGATGGTCTGCCGCTTCGTGTGGGTCTTTGGCAGGCTGTGTATGGAACGACGAATACTGCCCTTGCGCGTTTCGATGATTTCTATCTTCAGCAATCGATGGGCCGGCTGATTATTCAGGAGACTGGCAGCAGTACTGAAGTTTACGAATCCGGTTTTCCGGCGTCTGATTCATATACCGTCACCTTATCCGGCAAAGTTCCCGACAGCAATGTTGTTGTGTCACTATCCTGTGATGAGCAGATTGAGATTGATAAAACTCAACTTGTATTCACACCTTCGAACTGGGACCAGCCGCAGACTGTTACGGTGACGGCTGTTGATGACAGTTCATACGAACCGACACAGTCTTCTACTATAATTCATACGACATCGAGCAGCGATAGTGAATTCGACGGCTTTGTTGTGCAATTGACCGTTAATATTGTGGATGATGACCCTGCCGGCTGCAGGGCCGCAGAGGATTTCGAGATTTATTCAAACAGCGGTGATTTAATAAATACCTGGATACCGAATAAGCCGAATATCGCCTCTCTTGAGACAACAACAGTTTACGAGGGGGCAAAGGCTCTCCGGATAAATTATGATAACAGCAACCAGCCGTATATCTGCGAGGTCACCAGGACATTTGCGACACTGCAGGACTGGACTGTTGACAACATAAAAGCACTCTCGATTTATATATACGGTCAATCGGGCAATGTTTCTGAACAGTTATATGTCACCATTGAAGACGACGGGTGGGGAACAAACAGCTCGACGATTTCCTGCACAGGGCCGGCCTGCGGCCTCGATACCCCTTCCTGGCAAAAATGGGACATCGACCTCCAGCAGTTTGTTGAAAACAATCCGGGATTGAATCTTTCGAGAATAAAGAAAATTACTATCGGGATTGGCAATCCTGAAAATCCGCAGTTCGGCGGTTTTGGCACGATTTGTATAGATGCACTCTGTCTATTCCCGAGCAGGTGTTTGGAAGAAACAAGGCCCGCAGGAGATTTGACAGGCGATTGTGCGGTGAACGGTTCGGACCTGATGGTGATGGCTTCGCAGTGGTTAACTCCGGCTGCTGATGCGAATATATATCCTGATGATATGGTTGATTTCAAAGATTATTGTCTCCTTGCGATGGATTGGCTCTCGGAAAATATCTGGCCGGCACCTGATAAAATAGAAATTTTGCAGCCGGTTCCGTTTACTAATGTGACGATGACTGATGTATTCTGGGCGCCGAGAATCGAAACGAACAGGTCGGTGACTGTGCCTTATGCTTTCGGCAAATGCGAGGAGACAGGCAGGGTAGATAATTTTAAGCTCGCAGGCGGACTTATTACAGGTGTGCACCAGGGCGGTTTTCCGTTTGATGATACAGACCCATATAAGGTTCTCGAGGGAGCATCTTACGGTTTGTCTGTCCAATGGGACCCGAATATGGATGCTTATCTCGACGAGCTGATTTATTATTTTGATGCAGCTATGGAGGACGACGGTTATCTTTACACCTGCCGCACGAATGGGGCACTGCAGGATTGGACAGGCCCCACGCGCTGGTCAAATCTGTTTATGAGCCATGAGCTTTACAATATGGGTCATTTCTACGAAGCGACCGTTGCTCATTATTATGCGACAGGCAAGGAGAACATGCTCAACCTCGCAAAGAAGAATGCAGCGCTGTTATTGAGTGTTTTCAATAATCAGGGCCTGCGAATTCCGCCGGGCCATCAGGTAATCGAAATGGGACTGGCCAAACTTTACCGCGCCACGGGCGATGTGAATTATCTTAATCTTGCAAAGTTTTATCTTGATGTTCGGGGCTATCCTCTCGATGGCCGCGGCCTCTGGGGCGAATACAGCCAGGACCATAAACCCGTCCTCCAGCAGGACGAGGCCGTCGGTCACGCAGTCCGTGCAACTTATATGTACAGCGGAATGGCGGATGTAGCTGCCCTCACGGGTGATTACAGTTATGTGACAGCCATTGACAAGATATGGACGAATGTTGTGTCCAAAAAATTCTATATCACCGGCGGAATGGGAAGCGGCGAGACTTCCGAAGGTTTCGGCCCGAATTACTCGCTTCCCAACAACGGCTATTGTGAAACCTGCGCTCAAATAGGCAATGCGATGTGGAACCACAGAATGTTTTTGTTGCACGGCCATGCTAAATATATAGATGTGATGGAACGAACGATGTATAACTCCCTTATTGACGGCGTCTCTCTCGATGGAACATATTTCTTCTACCCGAATCCTCTTACATCGAGCGGTGAGCATGCCAGAAGTCCCTGGTTCGGCTGTGCCTGCTGTCCGGGGAATGTCACAAGATTCGTAGCATCTATGCCCGGCTATATGTATGTAACGAAAAATGACAGCATTTATGTGAACCTTTATGGTGACAGCACAGGAAATATTAATCTTAATAATAATTCTGTTGTTTTAGTACAGGACACGAATTATCCGTGGGATGGCGATATCACAATAACGGTTGAGCCGAATGTGCCTTCTGTGTTTGATATTTTGCTTAGGATTCCCGGCTGGGCAAGAAATCAGCCTGTCCCAAGTAACCTGTACCAATATATGGACCATTGCAGCGTGCAGCCGACCGTTTTCCTCAACGGCCAGCCGGTTGATTATCAGCTCGAAAAAGGTTATGTCAGGATTTCAAAACAATGGCAAGCAGGCGACACAATCGAAATTAATCTGCCGATGCCTGTCAGAAAAGTCCTTGCGCATCCATCTGTTGCTGCAGACATCGGAAGGGTTGCAATCGAAAGAGGTCCGATTGTTTACTGCGTCGAATGGCCGGATATCGAAGGCGGGTATATTAGACATCTTGTCGTGCCGGATGATGCAAATCTTAGCACAGAATATCGAATGAACCTTCTTAATACATCAAATCCATTGCATATAACAGAAGGTGCTGCAATTAAAGGCATTGTCAAGGGTGCATATTATAATTCATACACGGGTCAAACAGATTTGATTGATGAAGAGCTTACAGCCATACCATACTGCTTATGGTCTCATAGAGGCTCTGGACAGATGGATGTCTGGATGCCTCGCGACCCGAACCTTGCACTTGCCCTGGTTCCGCCGACACCGGGCGAAATGGAAGGTTACTGGCGGCTCGATGAAACAACAGGCACACAAGCTTCAGATTCGAGCGGAATGGATATGGACGGGACCTGTGTTGGTTTATCTTTCGATAATAATTCTGTGACTGGGGTATTCGGAAAGGCCCTGCAATTCGACGGAGTTGATGATTACATAGATTTGCCAAATGGTTTCGGTGATTTCGTATCGGGCATTTCCATCAGTGTCTGGGCATACCCGACAGCAGCCGCCAATTATTGCAGGTTTATCGATTTCGGGAACGGTCCCGGCGGAGAAACATTCTGGTTAGGGAGAATCGGAACAAGTAGCGATTTATGCTTCGAGGTTTGGGTGACTGGAGCAGCCGGTGGAAGGGTCACTGCTGCTGGAGCAATCGAATTAAATAAATGGCAGATGTTCACCGTAACCTGTGATGAAAACGGCAGTTCGAAGATTTACAAGAATGGCCAGTTAATTACTTCGGGCACAACGTTCTGCCCAAGCGCTGTCACCCGAACAAATAATTATATCGGCAAGAGCAACTGGAACGATGCGCTTTACAAGGGTTATATGGATGATGTCAGGATTTATAGCTACATTCTTACTTCTGATGATGTCAGCGCCTTGTATTACGGCGGAAAGGCGGAGAATCCCATACCAGCCAATGATGCGAATAGCATTTCGGTAAGCACAAGTTTGAGCTGGATACCAGGATCTTCTGCGCCTTTATACGATGTGTATCTCGGAACGAGCTATGAATCTGTTGCGAATGCAGGCCCCACGAACAGCGAGCATAAGAGCAGGCAGGCCGCAACGACTTATCAGCCTCCGGCAGCCCTTATGACAAACACAGATTATTTCTGGAGAATTGATCATGTAAATCCGAATATAAAAGGAAGAGTCTGGCATTTTACTACAGCTCCATAAGGAAAGGGATTGTTATAAATTAGCTTCAATTTTATGAAATTTTAGAAATTTTTATACTGCGGGA
>JBFZBH010000140.1:0-4877 GCA_041308525.1 Phycisphaerae bacterium
TCATAGCCCGCACACTTGCGGACGGCCGAAGTATTCAGCCCTGTGACAGCTGCGGAAGACTTCTTAGGTCGGCAGAGGTGCTCTCGGATGATGGGGGGCAATATCTGGCGGCGCTGGTTGAGGTGATTAATACAATTGCCCCGCCAGAAAAGCCGTTTTCTCCGGAGCTTGCTGCACAGATTGCATTTACAATTCAAAGTCTTAAAGACGGCAGTCCGGTTTACGAATCTGCGAAGGTATATATCGATGCGTTCGCAGAGTATGCATCTATCCTGAAGAGGGAAATAAATGCACCTATTGACGATCCGCTTATATATGTTCTGGAGAAATACGGTCAGGGTTTACTGGCGAATCCGAACACGAATGCTGCTTCGTATGTAGCTGCACAGATTGAGGCTGCCATAAAATAAGACCGTTTTCATAAATGTGTTTTAACAAGGCCTGGACTCTATCCCTCAGGAGGACAGGCCTTGATCGTTTTAAAAAGATATCAACAAACATCGGTTTTAATCTTCAGTTCGACCCGAGCCTATTTTGAAAGCGGTCCAGATTGCCAAAGGGAACCATAGTAAATCGAATAATGAAAATGATGCGATAAAAGCACCGATACCCAAAGCAGTTTTAAAGAAAGTGTTGTCTGTGAGTTCATTCGTAGTTTCCTGAAGGACTTTGGGATACATCTCGCGGACGATTTGTTCTTTTCGGGCGGTATCCCAGCTGCTGAGGCATTCGCTTACTCTGGCCTGGATTTTCCCTGCATGCTGCTGAACATCAGGCGGCATTTCTTCGGCAAAAGTGCCGATATAGTACTGCTTGAGGATTTCCTTATCGAATTCCTTGTTTTCGGCAAGATACATAAGAGTGACAGAAAGCATCGCATCATTATCACCGGCCATTTCCTTTATTTCTTCTGGGCTTAATGAAGCATTTTCACTGTTTCCCAACAATTCGGAGTCACCGGTCTTCATTATTTTCACAACTTCAGGCACAATCACATATTTTGCTACAAGCACTTTGCCGGTCAATATTCCGAAAACGGCAAATAGAGCAGCGACGATACCGAGGCCGGTCGTTTTTTCCTGAGTAAATATGGTTATACCGATGCCAGCAAGTGCGCCTACGCCGATTGCAATAATTCCCAGCTCCATTCCTGTCAGAGCGCCTGCGATGGCCCAGATGATAGCACCCAGAAGGGCGCCCGCGAGGCTGCAGAGAACGGTCAGGGGGATATTGTGCTGTAAACGGCTTGGTTTGTATGTGTAAGGCTTTTCCTCGCCAGCATCGAAATCATCATCTGCTGCTGGGGCGTAGCGTGAAGGAGCAATTTTGGGATGGGGTTTTTGCAGGCGAATCTCTTGTGCATCTGTGCCTGAGCTTTCCATTTTTAAGATTTCTTCCATCATCGATTGTTCGAACAGAACATGCGAAGGCTGATTATCCTTTAACGAACCAGGGTTTTTGGCAGTTTCTTTTGGGACAGTTTGAGTTTGTATTTCTGCGGGCACTTCGTTGATTTCGCCGCATTTTGGGCACTTGACCATTTTCCCCGCCCACTCTTTCAGGGCCCCGATTTTCTGGCCGCAGCTTGTGCACAAAAATTTTATTTTCACATTGGCTGCCGGAGTGACTTCGGATTTTGACGGTACCTCGACTATGTTTTGGCAGTTATGGCACCTGCCTTTTTTGCCCGCATAATTATCAGGCACTTTGATTTGATGACTGCAATGCTTGCAGGAAAAAATAATCATTTTTTCTCTCCATTTAATCCAACACCGCTACATATTCCGGGGACCTCTTTAGAAATATTTTTCGTTCAACCAAAATCTCTATTTGCTGGAATTATAGCATATTTTGTAGCGTCAATCAATAAATAAATATTATATTTTCAGTTTATTGCGAACTTAAAGAGTCGCAGAGAGAAAATAGCTGCCTCAACAGGTATATAATTAATCCATCAGGTTATATGCAGTTTTAAAATACCACCGAAAAATAAGCTATTTTATGAGCTGGTTGACGAAGTATTTCGGGGTAAGGTATTCACCTGTCGAGCGTTTAATCATATCGTTCCAGGGGTAGAGAGCGCCTGGCTCGAAGACATATTTTCTGAAGTACTTGCCGATTCTTTGGTCGCCGACATAGCTGACCTTTTCGTCAGATTGCAGCTTCAGCACATTGTGGACAATATAGTTATGCCATTGCGATGCGAGAAGCTCTCCGAGCAGATAGTTGTGGTAATAGCAGGGTGCGGTTACGAAATGCAGTTTCGATGCCCAGCCGCAATCGGCAGGGCCTGGCGGCCTTTTGACGAACTGGTATTTTTCGACAAGCTGCCACCACAAATTATTCAGGTCCTGGTCGGGGTTGGCGTAAAGCTGTTTTTCGAAGTTATACATAACCAGCGCCCATCGAGAAAAAAGTGTCGCCTGAAACTGTCTGTATTTTCTGGCGCTTCTTTCTATATTGTCGCGCTCTTCATCGGAGAGATTGAGCATAGCCTTCATCCAGTTGGAATTCAGGCTGTTCCTGCCGAAAAATGTCGCGGCTGCTTCGGTAGTGAAACTGTGGGCAGGCTCCCTCAAGAGATACGGCTCGTTTAAATCGTGGTACTTGCTGTAGAGTGCGTGGCCAAGCTCGTGCTGGAATGTCTCTACCCAGCGTTCGGTATTCTGCAGATTGCAGAGGACACGGACGTGGCCGCGTCTATCCATAGAATGGCTGAAGGCATGGGGATATTTGCCCGGCCGGTCATAGAGGTCGCTTACAGCGAGGATATCTTCGATGGGCAGGCCCACGCCTGCATAATATTTTTGAATCAATTCTTTTACATCAATCTTGTTGTAGTAGTCATCGAGATTTAATTCGTAAACGAGCGGTGCCCTCTGGAAAAAGGGGTCGTGATAGTGCCACGGCATCAATTCCGATGTGCTTATGCCATAATTTTTTGCAAGTATATCGTCGAGTTCCGCTTTTAATTTTCTGAATGGTTCTGTTGTGAGTTTATCGAGCTCAGCGAAAATTTTATCGATGTCTTCGACTTTCTGCTCGCTTGCCGTTACCGAGAGTGTGTGGTAGCTGTCGAATCCGACCTGTAGTGCGGCCTGGTTGCGAAGCTTTACTAATTCGATAAGGTCGCCGCAGATGACATTGCCGACCTCTTTGCTGGCGCGCCAGGCAAGCTCTCTTTTGCGGCTGTCTTTTTCAGTTGTCATAATCGTGTATATGTCGCTTGTTGTGACTTCTTTGCCTTCGATTTTACCGCGGTAGTTGTTGTAGATGTTCTGAATCTTCGAATCCTGCGCGACGAGTTTTTCGGTCAGATTCGGGTCAATCTGGTTCTGGAGGTATGCGTAGTAGAGTTTGTCAAGCTGGCGTGCGAGGCGGGGGTCTTTGATTTGTCCGGATTTTTTAAGGGACTTTAGAAATTTGTATTCTTCGGGGTTCTGGTAAAGCCTTCTAATCTGCAGGTCAACGCTGCTTAGCTCTTTATATTTTTCATCCTTGCCGGTTGTCGCAGCATCCCAGTAAAGCTGGGCGTATTTGTCCTGGAGCGGTTCGAGCTGTTTGACGTGGCTGTCAATGAAGCTGGCGAGTTTTTTTTCTTTAGCCTGCTGGCCGCATCCTGAAAGAATTAGTGCCAGAGCCGTTACGGTGAATACGATTGTTGATTTGCTCATTTATGCGCCTCCTGCAAATATTTTTTATTGTTCCATAGGGTTTTGGGCCTTTAAAAAATGGGAAAGGCTCTTTTACGGTTACTTTATCAGATATTTTTGGTGTTGGCAAGGGTACTTTTATGCGCGCAAAGATGCGCTGGGGGCAGAAAGGAAAAACGGGAATTTTAAAGATTTTTTTTATTCCTTGCCAGGCGGGGGTTTAGGGAGAAATTGCACGTTGTATAAAGAAAAATATACGTAAAGGATGCGCAGGGCGGCCCCAAAGGGGGAGAGGGAAATTAAAGATAAAATATAAAATAGAAAAAATCAGGAAGGGAAAGATGGGATTTGAATTGCATATATTTGAAGAGGAAGGGCTGGAGTCGGAGTTCGTTAAATGGCTTGTGGAGCAGAGGTCGGCGGAGGTGCAGAGGCATTTCGGGCTGTTCTGGGAATATTATACGAACAAGATGATGGAGACGGCCACGGTCGGAAATGCGGGACGCAAGGTCCAGGAAAGCGGACGGCCTTATTTGCAGGGACAGGAATACGGGCTGCCTGCGAGGATAACGGGGCTGGTTCATAACCCGGCAGCAGGAGTGTTCGGGGGAGCGGCTGTTCGGGACATACAGCGAAAGGAAATAGTAATCGAGAATGATATTGCATGGCGAGTCGGATGCGGAGTGGACCTTTTGTTCGGCAAGCCGGTAAGTTTTGTGTCGAGGTCGCCGGATGCTCAAAAACGAGCAGATATAGAGGAGATAATAAGAGTGGTTTTTGGGGCAAACGGCGGCATAGGATTCTTCCAGGATATGGCGGTGCTTGGGAGCGTTTACGGTTTCGTCGATTGTTTCGTCAGGCCTGGCGAGAAAATCTTCGAAAAATTCACTTCACAAACACACCACAAATTCACCATCGAAGAAGTGCTGCGATTGGCACAAGCAATCGGACTGGAACTGATAGAGGCACCAAGGGCGCTGCCAGTCCTGGATGAAGATGATTACAGGAAGATAAGGTTTTATATCCAGCATTTTTACAAGGACAAGAACTCGGTGAGCGGGAAAGGCTCATTTCTTCAGAGGCTCCTTACGGGCGGATGGAAAAAGGATGAGATAAAAATCTGTGCGGTGACGGAGATTGTGTCGGCGTGGGCATGGCAGAGGTTTGAGGACGGGGAGCTGGTCGTAGAGGGGCATATACCCTGGAGCTTTTTGCCGATATTTC
>JBFZBH010000141.1:0-4858 GCA_041308525.1 Phycisphaerae bacterium
TTAAGGAGCTTAAAAGCCTTGCGGAAATCAGCAGGCAGTTCAGAAATGCCAGGATGCTCTTCTTGCAGGAACAAACCCTGAAAAAAGTCATAGCAGGCACGACAGCAATTAATGAAATGGTAAGAGTTTTTTCGAAACCAAAAACAGCAAATGAAAAGAAAACGTCTTAATAATTCGCCCCGCAGGCGGATAATTATAAAATCAGGACTTTCTGTTATAGACCTGAAATGTAAAATTTCGGAGAAGTAAAAATGGCAACTGCACTGGTCATACTGGCAATTCTCGGCTGTGCCGCTTATCACTATTTCAGAGGCGGGATTATAAAATCATTCGCAATGATAATCATAACTATAAGCTCATCGATAATAGCCTTCGGTTTCTTCGAGGCACTCGCAAGCCTTTTTATCAGCCGCGCCGGCGTGAAGGCGCCCGCTCTTGCACAATGGTCATTTGCACTTTCGTTCATTCTGATTTATACGCTTTCGTTCTCCCTCCAGCAGGCACTCATTGCTCAATTTACTAAAAAACCGGCTGAACTCGGCGACCTGGCAGAAAAAATTTTAAGGCCCGTCCTCGGGGCAATCTTCGGCTTTCTGCTTTCAGGGGTCATTTTGACCGCCCTGGCGATGGCGCCGCTGCCTACAAAATATTCTTATGAGCGATTCGACAAGAACAATATAACTCCCGCAAGGCCAAAAAAATCCCTTTTTAACAGCGACGGATTTATTGTCAACATTTTCAGCGTTTTAAGCAGAGGCGCTTTCAACAGCGAAAAGAATTTCGCTTCCATCCATCCGAATTTTCTGGACCAGGTTTTCATCAACAAACTCGCCGTTTCGGAGAAAATACCGATTGTCTCGATTGAGAATGAAATATCACTGCCTCTGGAAAGCCCTGTGTGGTTTGCCTCGAAAGACCTCAAAGATGAAAAGGGAAATCCGATTGCGGCTTCAGGAGATAATGATTTAATCGCGATACGGCTGGGCTTCAAAAAACCGGCTGATATGAGGAGCTCGAATATATTTTTGGCCGGCCAGATAAGACTCGTATGCAAGCCTGAAAACGAAGCAAAGGAATTTTCGTCAAGTGCGAAAAATATTTATCCAGTCGCCTTTATTAAGACAGCAAGCCTGGCACAAAAACTGAAATTAAAAGATCAGTTTGAAATTAAATGGGACGAATTTACTGATAAGCTTCCCGACGGAAGCGGCAAATGGATTGATTTTCTTTTCGAACTGCCTAAAAAATACACCCCGATGGCAGTGGAATTCAGGCAGAACAGTTTCGTGAAAGCCCCCCCGCCCTCCGGCGCGGAAAAAGCCCTGCCGTCAGTGATATTTATTCCGCCTTCTCAGTGTGCAACAGAATCTGCTGATGTTGCCGAAATGAGCTCATCGGCAATTTACGGCATCGCTTTGACTACAGGTGCAAAATTTCTCGACAGCCTCGCCCTCGAGGCCGAAAAGGAAGATCAGTGGAAAAATGTGCAGTCTCCGGAAAGCATCGAGCCTCCGAAATGGTCGGAAAATAAATTCGATTACGCTCGTGCAGAGCTTATAATCGACCCAAATAATAAACAGCTTCTCGACGATATCTGGAGAGGGGCAGGAAGACTTAACGGCATCGCGGAAATGCTCAGGCCCCGAATAGGCTACAAGCTGCTTTCATTAAAATGCACCATCTCCGCCAGCGGCTCGGAAATCAGAGGCCAGGACCTTCCTTCGCTCGTTGACATAAACGGTCGTCAGCATAAGGCTGTGGGATTAATCGCATCCGGTAAAAAATATTATAACACCATTTATGAGATTGACTATTGCGCACTCTCTGAGGAAGAAAAAAGCGGCGGCCTTGAAATAGATGAAAAAGGCGTAGTCACAAAACCTTTCCCAGACACAATTTGGATATCGCAAAAAGTCAGCGCCGTCTCTGAATTTTACGTGCTGTATATGATTAAGCCGGCACCTGATATGATACTCAATGCTGTAAAGCCTGCTGATTCGGCCACCGGCGCAGACTTCAAAGGTTACCAGGGTTTTCTTGTTAAATAATCTAAATCCTCTAAATCCTGATTTCCCACAAAAAAATGGACTTTTTAACATTATTTTGATAGCATAAAGGTTTCAAATACTATTAAAAGTGGTTTCGGCTGTTTGGCTTTTTCGAATCCAAAGGGCGAAAAACAATGCACTTCCCAAAGCCCTTTTTGTCCCAAAATTTCAGTTTTTCAAATAATCGGCAGTTAAATTTATCAAAAAAATCCTTTGACTATTGCAATCCGAATTATATTATGATATAATTATGGGACTGGAACACCTGGCAGAGTAGCCAGGTGTGTGGAAACGCGGTCAATATCTCAATAATGAAAAGGAGGACATGCTATGTTCAAAAAAATTTCTTACCTCACCAGTTTTGTTTTATTTATGGCTTTGGTCGGCAGCGCCTCTGCAAGTTTGGTAAATTACTATGATTTTGAAGATGGCGCCGGTTACACCGTCACTGATGTGGTCGGCGGACAGAATGGTATTATCACCGACCCGTGTGGCCCGGAATGGACAAGCGGAGCTCCGCTCGGGCCGACTCCGCAATGGGGTTACAGAACAAATAATATCTCAGGCGGCACTCCAGGAAGTTTAACAGCGATTGATTACATAACCTGCCCCAACTCCGTGGCTGCAAGTGACGCAGTGACAATAGCTATGTGGATAATGGTACCAGACGTGAACTTACCTGAAGGCAATCCGAAGACCTGGTATATGCGGCCCGTATGGAAACAGGACGACACCGGAACCAAAGGTCTTTCCTGGGGAATACGGCCAAATACCCCAAATGGCAATTTCCGTGTTTACGTCGGTTCTATGGCTACTAATGTGAGTGTGACTGCGAATAATGTGATTAAATATGGAACGTGGCAACATCTTGCTACCACGTTTGATGCCGGCACCGGCGCGTTGAATCTGTATGTTGATGGACAATGGGTAGCCTCACTGGGAGGCGTTACTAATACAATGAACACTACAAGTGTTGAATTCCGTTTGGGCGGTCCGGTATCTCCGCCAGGCGGAATTGCCAATCAGCCTTTCAACGGATTTTATGACGAGGTTCGTATCTTTAATCATGCCCTTTCCGACAGTGAGATTTTAGCCTTATACCAGTTAAGATGTGGTCCGCCTGTGGTCGGAGATTTGACAGGTGACTGCAAAGTAAACAATGACGACCTCAAGGTTATAGTCGAAGAATGGCTTACAGTCGGAATTAAAGCTGATATATATCCGGACGGCAGTGTCAATTTCAGGGACTTGGCCGTGCTTGCCAATCATTGGATGGAAGGGGTTTAACGCTTATATTCGCATCAAACCCTTGTAACTAAAATAATATAGACATTGTTGTTGTCTTGTTGACACTGATCAAGGGATTTATTTTGAATTGCACGAACCATGTGTGCAGGGCACAGTTAGTGCAGTTTGATTTTCTTTGTTATCCAAGACCTTCAGGGAGCTTCTATTCTTATTCTCCTTGAAAATGTTTATTTGGCGGCAGCAGGCTCTTCAATGTCAGTTTCCATCAGGTTGTTGAGGTAATCGGTCAGCTCCCGCTCTGAGAAATTCGCAAGAAATTCCGGCTGCGCGCTTTTATTTATCTGGCAGATATAATCTATCAATTCCCTTTTGCTCATATTAGTCCCTTTTAAAAAACCTTTTCAGCTATTCGACATATCGACAGCCTCAACATCTTTTCTTTAGACCCGCCTTTTCCGCACCAAATCCCGCTGCTGCAACGCTGCCATCCATCATTACCAAATCAAATAATATCATAAGCTCCTCCTCTAACCGCCCCTCAAATGTCCAATAAAATCGACTCTGACAGGACTTAAAAAAAACAAAAAACGTTTTTTTGAAAATTTACCATTTTTTTTGTAAACGACTTTTTCTCCGGATTCCTCTATAATTATAGATATGAGAACCGGTTACATATCAAGCTGTGCACAGCTTAAAAGTGTTTAGGAAAGAAATGTGGCTGAAAAATTCGAAACAATTGTAAACAACTATGGAAAGCAGGTTCTAAATACAGCGATAAAAATACTGGGAGACAGTCAAAAGGCCCTCGACGTGCATCAGGAGGTATTTCTGGCAATCTGGCAGCGATGGCATAGTTTTAACGGTCAAACCAAATGGAGCAGCTACCTGTACCGTACGACCGTCCGAAAGGCTATCGAGCTTGCTAAAAAATCCAGAAAAGAGATACCGACGGAAAATCTTCCGGACAAAAAATCGAACGATTTACCGGAAAACAGATTAAAGGAAACCGAACTTCGGGAACTTATTACTAAAGGGCTTTTAAAAATCCCCGAAAGACAGGCTGATGTTTTTGTTCTGGCAAAAATTGAGGGACTCAAAACCGAAGAAATAGCCCAAATCCTTCAATGCTCGCCGCAGACTGTCCGTGTTCATCTGCATCGGGCAGTAAAACAGCTGGCTGAAGAACTGAAAGGTTATCTTAAATAGAAAGGGGCATCTGAAATGTATTCTCATTACCGAATAAACCAGTTGCTGGCTGCCTTTGCCCTCGGCGAATTGGATGAACCACAAAGAGAGGATGTCGAAAAACACCTTGAAGAATGTGTGCAGTGCAGAAACGAGCTTAAACATATACAAAAGCTGCTGGAAGCTGTAAACGAGATTAAAAATATTTACGCCGACGATAAACTTTCCGAATTTGCAAAAGCCGATGTCCTGGAAGTTATCGCAACAATAAAACAGGAACCTGCTCTTCCAAAAAGAATTCAAAAAATTTCTTTATGGAGAGCGATTATGAGAAATTCGATTACAAAAATAGCCGCTGCGGCGGTGATAATTATTGC
>JBFZBH010000142.1:0-4831 GCA_041308525.1 Phycisphaerae bacterium
GTGCCCAAAACAAGGGGGTCCTTTTCGAACTTAATAGTGTTTTCACTGAGCAGGTACCTTGAAATATCGAAGCTCTCTTTGTATATGTAGTTTTCACAGAACTGGCATTTACATCCGGCAATGGCCGTCATAAGAATTATTGCTGCAATTTTTATCGCTTTCATTTTTTATCCCCTTATCGTTCAAAATATTGTCACCAAATCAGCATCCATCCTTACTAAAAACGCACAAATTCTGCTTAAATCCGGCCGCCTCTCTAAGCCGTCTTTTAAAAAGATTTTACCGTGATATTTTTTTTAATCAAACACTAAACCGGGAAAAGTCATTAAGACCATTCAAGTAAATGACGGGGGAACAGCGACTCAGTCTCCGAATTTTGTGTTGACGATGCTGAAGATAATGCATCCGAGGCACACGACGCCCAGTGTCGCGAGCGTTCTGTAAAGAACATCCTGTTCCGCAAAGTCCCAGATTGCAAGTATGCTGACAAGCATGCTGAAGATTATACAAATGGTAATTACGATGAAAGCGAAAGTCCTGACCTTTCGGCCATCAAAAAAGCCCCGCGCCCTTTTCTCGCCTCCCGCATCCTTAATCTTTTCGTCGTCCATAACAATCTCCTCTAACAAGCACTTCTTCTAAAATTGAACTATTCGGCTACTTCCTGCGTAATATGCCTGCTTGAAACTTCTGCCTTGATAATAACTAAAAAATCTGTCAAGTGCAATAACTCACTAAACAATCGATTCCAATACATCAACCGCTCTCCTCTCCTTCTTATAAAGCCATACAAAAGAGCATCTTCGATCACTTTTGGGCAATTCTCTTACTTTCGCACTTACAGCTTATTTTTCTTTACCAGCCACAACAAGTTCCACAGGCTTGCTCTCGGCCTTGACATCAGGATTGTAATATTCATACACCCTGGAATTGAGCGTCTTTACCTTGAGCGGATACTTTGCGAGCAATTGATATTGAATCTCAACGGGTTTTTTGTTCGTAACCTCACGGAGGTACACAATAATCTGTCTGCCGGTGGTCGAATATTTCTCGATAACCTGCTTTTCCACGAGCTTATTTAGATTATCAGGGATAAGCGTAAATCCCGGCGGAAGTCCGAGGTCAACAATAATCATTTTTGCTGTTCCGGGCCGATTGTTTTTCACAGTAGCGGTGACGTTGATAATGTCATCGGTTGCAAGCTGTGTGCGGTCGTATTTGATGTCGATTGTCATCGGCTCTTTCTCCGCAGGTCTAATCTTTTCCGGATACGGTACATAAAACCGCCCGACCACCTGATAAAGCAGCGCACCCTTGCCTTCGAACTGAAGCTGGACTGTGTTATCACCTTTGCGAGTTCTGTCCTTTAAATCGACAAGCTGCAGGACATCGCTGTTTGTTTCATCGACTTTAATTTGCGAAACTTGGTCGCCATTGAATTTCACGGTGATGTTAGCGGTTGTCTTGGCTGTTGCGCCTCGCTCAGCCATCAGCATCGCCCGAAGGGCCTGAATCGTTGCCTGTGTTGACTGCCAGGTTCCATAAGCATCTTTGTTCTTGACCAAAAAGGTGATGGCTTTGCTGACGGTGCCGAACTCCTGACCGCAGCGGATGAATGCCTGCACGGCAAGAGCGGTAACCTCGATATCGGCTGCTTTGCCTGTCCCGCAGGTCGGCGTTTCAGATTGCGACTGCCAGTAAACCACATCATCCTTTTCAGTCCGCATATCGTGAAGTGCACGCAGGGTATCCAAAGTTATTTTGTCTTCCGGCGCAACCGTTGCCAGTGCATTGACGACGAGTGCCCTTGTATAAACATCTTTCATATCATCGAGATGGTTGTGCAGATACTCGATGCCTTTTTTCATTTCAGGGCCGTCGTAACCTGTCGAAGCAAGCGCCCATGTTATATAAGCAGTATTGCGAAGAACATCATCCGTGAATTTATTGATTGCGCCTTCGGCAATGCCGCCCGCTGATGGTTTGTATGAACCGTCGCCTTCCTGGCACTTTGCGAGCCACTGCTGTGTCCTGCTTATAATTGCCGGGTCAACTTCGTAAACTTTGCTCATATCATAGAATTCCATAAGGCCGTATGCGGTAAGGATTCTGTGTGCCGGCGCTTTGCCGAACCACTCGAATCCGCCGCCGGGCACTTCATAAGAGACGAGCCTTTGATAGCCGGCATTGATGAATCCCTCGGACTTCATCTGAAGCTCCGGAGTGATTTTGCCAGTGGTTTTCATATAGTCGAGAACCAGGATATTCGGGTATGTAACAGAAGAAGTCTGCTCGAAACAGCCGAAGGGCATCTGCAGCATTCTATCGAGGCCTTCCATTACCTGGCTGAGGACACCGGGATAAATCTTTACGAAAATTCTGCTCGCATCGTCTATTGCGTTTTCCGGTATTGTGATGCTGTGAGTTATATTTTCCTGAAGTCTGCCGCTTTCGCTCCAGATGTTTTCCTTGCCGTCAGGAATGATTTCCACCGACCTTGCAACAGCATCGCTTTTGCTCGTTCCGCGTGCTGTAACAGTGAACTTCTGGAAACCGACCTTTTTGGCAATTATCGGGAAATAAACGGCTGTCACTTCAGATGGAGCGACTGTCACAATCTTTTCCGGCAAGCCTTCAAGCTCGAACCAGTCCTCTTTTTGAACCTCGAGACGGATTTTCTGGTCGGTCTTAAGATAATTATAAATCGCAACCGGCACATTTATTCTGTCGTTTTGTGTCAGCGAAACAGGAAAATCTATATCGACAAAGAAATCCTGAAAGACCCGGATGCCCGATGTTGTTGAACCGAGCAGTCCAGTCGCTGAAGATGCCATGCATGTCAATCGCCAGGTCGTTATCGAATCTGCCAGCGGTACATTAAGAGCTGCAAATCCCTGGCCATCTGTTATCAAAGCCGGATTAAAATAGAGCGTCTCAGGAAAATACTGCCGAATTCGAACCGGCTCAGCAGGAATTCCAGTGCTTGCCGGAGCTGTCGCAACTGCAGGAACTTCAGCTTGAGCTGCTACTACTGCAAAGGCGTCCTCGCCGTTTTTTAGTAAAACTCTTTCCCTGGCGCCACCCAAAACAAATCCACCTCTTCTCACGCCCCCATTCATTTCAAATTCCTCTAATCTTCCGAAAGCCTTGTCAAAATCCTTTTTATCCTTTCCTTCGAAGACATAATTCCATTGTGCGGAAAAGTCGTCGGCGGTGTCCCATTTTCCATCGATACCTGCGGAGGAAAGAAACCACCAGTAATAAGTCTGGTCCTGCTCAGACCACTGGCCGTTTATCTTCATTGCAACATTCCAGGGATCAAGAATATCGGCTTGTTTACAGTAACCTTCTCTAACCAGGGTATCGAGAGTTACAGCATCCTTGAAGTGTTTCTGCAATAACTTGCGGTGGTCCTGTGAAAATTTATTCAGTGCCTCCTGTATTTTCTGATACCTTGGGAACATAAGCGGCGACATTTTCTGCAGGAACATCTGTGCCCTGTTATCTCTTTGATAGGTATTGATATTGAGACTATATTCACCGACGCCTTTTGCAGAGGCCAAAAGTACCTTTGCTGCGGTGTCGCGCTGTTTCTGCTCGGCCCTGATGTCCACATCGGGCGGCGGCGGCATTATACACTGGTCAAGCTCGTAGCCGTGTATTTCGTATCTTGGTGTTGCAATCTCTTTCTCAAGGTAAAAATAGACCTTCTCAAGTCCCGGCTGCATCTCCTGAAGAGCAAAGACGGCTTCGTCTACGACCATAACGCCAAGCGCTGCAGCTGTGCCTTTTCCCTTTTTGTTGGTAACCTTGAATTTAAGGTTCGCATTGCCGCCCGGCAGATATGTTTCGCTGTCACTTGTGATTGAAATGCTCAGGTCATCGGCAGGGTCAACCAAGAGCAGCCTTTGGTCTCGCACGATGACGCCATTTTTCCCTATCAGGTAAGCGTTTATCTGAATCGTCCCTGCGAGCGAGGCATCGAGCGTCACCTTATCTGATGTTTTTCCATTCTTTAGCTCCAGCGTCTTTGTCAAATTAGTCTGTTTATCCTTTATAAGGTCAATATAGACTATTCCTGTCTTTCTTGTTGTGAATACAGACAGCTCGACCTGCTCGCCCGTGCGGTAAAGACTTTTATTTGTCCGCAGCAAAATCCAGTCGTCATCGATTTTCTCTTTGACCTTCAGCTCAACTTCAGCACGGCCGCTGCTGCCCTGTGTATCCTTCGCCGTTAAATTCAGGCGCATTGACTGGCCTTCCTGCGGCTTTAGTGTAACTTCACCAAAACCTGCTTCATCGGTTTCGATTACAACAGGCTTGCCATCCGGTGCATTCTGCCAGGTGACTTTGCATTTTGCCGGTTTCGAATCTGCGTAGGTAGTGACGATGTAAATTTTATTTTCCAAATCCGGGGTAAGGTCGCCGCTTTCAGGAACTGCAGCAATGATAATCGGCGAGGCTGTGACGCTGATGTTCTTTGTGATGGTTTCCTTGTGGTCAGCGGTATCTGTTACCTTTATCTCGAATTTTGCAGATGCCTTGCCGGCTTCGAAGGGCTGACCTGCAAAGTGCTCTGGAAGCTTTACCTCGAAGGAGTAATGGCCTTTATCATCAGTTTTGCCCTCGATTGTCTGGAAATCGGCATATTCGACATCGAACTTGGCGCAATTTATCTGAACCTTGCCCAGCGCAACTGGTTTGCCGAAGAAGTAATCGACCTGAATTTCACCTTTCACTGTCTCTCCGGGTTGATAGAAATTGCGGTCGCTCTTAAAGTTTATTTTAAATTTTGGCAAAACATATCTTTCGATATTTACAGTTTTTTCTT
>JBFZBH010000143.1:0-4809 GCA_041308525.1 Phycisphaerae bacterium
AAAAACTGAATTTCAAGGAAGTATAAAATGAACACAGCAGACTTTAC
Organism: Phycisphaerae bacterium; assembly: GCA_041308525.1. Taxonomy (GTDB): domain Bacteria; phylum Planctomycetota; class Phycisphaerae; order Sedimentisphaerales; family Anaerobacaceae; genus Fen-1359. The sequence goes on from JBFZBH010000143.1 coordinate 48, forward strand.
AAAAGTATTAAAGATGTTGAAGAAAATCTTTAAGAACTTGAGCGAGTATTGGATATTGTTTTCAGTGTTTTTAATGGCAAGTCTTTGCGGCTGCGACAGCAATAACCGGGACCTCGACCCAAAACAGGTAGGTCGGTTCAGTTCTCTGCCGGCTGTCAATGTAATACTCAATACGCTTGGCGTCGAAGATGAAGAGCCCCCTGCGTATGCGGGTGCGACGGAACCAGAGCCGGAGGATTCGGTTTTCGCAGAGACCGATTATACGATAGGTGCGGGTGACATACTTCGGTTATCAATTTTTGAGCTGCTCATACAAAACCAGCCTTATGTTGATGATTTTGTTGTGAGCGAGACCGGCAAGATTAATGTTCCCGAAGTAGGCGTTGTTGATGTCCTCGGACTTACTGAAAGGCAGGTAGAGGAGGAACTGCGAAATATACTCAGGCCTAATATTTTGAAGGAGCCAATAGTTATAGCGACGCTGCTGAGGTCACAGAAACTTATGTATTCGATATCCGGGGCAGGCGTTCGCACGCCCGGCAGGTATCCAATTCCGAGATATGATTTTCGTTTATTAGATGCGATAGCTCTTGCTGAAGGAATCGGTCAGTTTAATGTCAGCTATGTTTATGTCTCACGAATTGTTAAATCCAAACAGCCTTCAAGTAATACAGTCGGGCCGGAAATGTACGTGCCGACACCCACAGAGACACCGCAGATACTTGAACAGGACCTGCTTAAGATGCTGACGCCAATATCGAAGGAAGCAGATGTGCAGATGGAAGATCGGCCTGTTATGCAGTCTGCGGAATTTGCTGTAGAGGAAGGAGCACTTCAGCAGTCTGATGTTCCTGAGGAGCTTGAACTGCTCAGCGGGATTGTAGAAGCATCCAAAAAAGCGGCCCAGGAGACAACCGGACAGACTGAATGGATATTTCAGGACGGCAAATGGGTACCTGTAGAAGTTGACAAGAAAATACCAATTGTGGAAATAACTAAGCCGCAAATAGAACCGCAGCCGGTCATAGAGGAAAAGGAGATAACAGAAAAAGGCGTGACGGCAAGACTTATTAAGATACCAGCAGAGAAGCTGATGACAGGCGATCCGAAGTATAATATAGTTATTAAGGATTGTGATTCTATTTCGGTGCCGGTGGATTTGGTTGGGGAATTTTCGATAATGGGGAATGTTAACGGACAGGGAGTTATTAACATGACGGGCAGGCCGTTAACACTTAAGATGGCTATAGCAGCAGCGGGCGGACTGGGTGAACTTGCCTGGCCGAAACATTGTGAGATAACGCGAAGAATCGGCAAAGACAGAGAAGAAACTGTTATGGTGGACCTCGATAAAATATACAGAGGTGAGCAGCCCGATTTCTTTATCAAGCCGAACGACCTGATAAATGTCGGAACGCATCCAACTGCCCAGTTCAGGGCACAGTTGCGCAATGCATTCAGAGCGACATACGGTTTTGCGTTTCTTTACGACCGCAATTTCGGGAACAGGGACTTTGGATTCGAGAAACCGCTCGGACCTTTTGGCTTTTAATTAAAATGAACCTCTGGTATAATAATCAGGATATGACGGTAAGTATCGAATCTGAAAATGTTCAGGAAATTGCAAAAAAAGAAGTTTCTGCAAGCTGGCTCGACATAGGTGTTCATGGCTATGTTAAACTGGCAGTTATTGCGGCGCTTTTTTACGGTATTTTTCATTTCGAGATAGATCGGATTGTTGGGCAATGGATTCATGATCCTGGGTGGTCTCATGGTTTTATAATCCCGGTTTTCAGCCTGTATTTTATAAATCAGCGCAAGAATGATATCCTGTCTATGAATATGCGGCCCAATTATCTCGGATTGGTTCTGCTGATTGTGGGATTAACAGTTTATGTGTTTAATATGGCTGTTCCGAGCATGAGGCTTGGCTACCCTCGTCAGGTGTTAATGATAGCGGTGATGGGAGCAGTTGTGCTTTTTTTGGGCGGCTGGACGCTGATAAAATATACGTGGCTTCCAATAACTTTTTTAATTTTTGCGATACCGCTTCCGCAGGGATACTACTTTAGGCTAACAAAACCTATGCGTTTGCTGGCAGCCGATGCTTCAGTTGCCCTTCTAAACCTTGTCAGCGGAATTGAGGCAACAGCAAGCGGTGTTATTATAAATGTTTTTTATAATGGCAAGAAAATAGGTTCAGGTCTTGATGTTGCAGAGGCCTGCAGCGGGATGAGGCTTTTACTTGCTTTTGTTGCATTAGGCGTGGCAATGGCTTACCTTCAATACAGACCACCATGGCAGCGGCTGGTGCTGTTAATTTCTACTATTCCTATAGCGATATTGTGCAACATCACGAGAGTAACAATAACCGGATTGATTTATGTGTTTATAGGTCCGCAATATACACAGGATATATATCACGATATGCTTGGAATGGCCATGCTGCCTTTGGCGTTTGCACTATATGGATTGATTGCGTGGTTTATGTCAAATTTATTCGTTGAAGAGGCACAAGCGGTCAGTCAAGATGTCGTCGAGCGCAAACGGCCATAAATCTTCGAAAGAAAGAGGTTCGCTTTTATGAAAATTCCGTCAATAGTAAGTGTTTATCTACAGCCGGCTTTCCTGATATGCGTTCTGGTTCTTGCGGCAGGGGCGGCCGGTATGCCTATTCTGATAAGCAGCCTTGGCGGTTTCATAGAAAAAGAGCCTCTGCCCTTGAAGCAAAGTCTTGAGAACCTTGATGCAAACGGTTTCGGCCCCTATGAAGTTGTATTAAAATCAAAGATAGAAGAAGATATTATCCAGACCCTCGGAACAGAAAATTATATTCAATGGATGCTGGTGGATAAGGATGCTTTGCCTGACAGCCCAGTACGTAAATGTATGCTTTTTATCACCTACTATGAGCTTCCAGATATAGTACCCCACGTGCCTCAGGAATGTTATGTCGGGGGCGGAAATGAGCTGGTTTCTGAAGAAAATGTTCAAATTGAGGTAATAAAGGGGGATTTTAAGAGGTCGCTGTCGGCTGCCTGCCTGATTTTCAGCACCAAGGAAGGGGGTTTGCTGACGGGGACCAATAAATTTCCGGTATTATACTTTTTTCACTCTGATGGCGAATATTCTAGCAGCAGGGAGGAAACGCGATATATTCTTAATAAGAACCTTTTCCGCAGAAATTCGTATTTTTCCAAAGTTGAATGGAAATTTTTCAATAATAATGAGTTCGGCACGCAAATTTACCCAACCAGGCAAGAAGCCGTAGAGGCGAGCAAGAAGCTATTGGCATTGATATTGCCGATGCTGGAAGAGGAATATTGGCCTGAATGGGAAAAATGACGAAAAAAGCGTGAAAGGCAGTCCTATCAAGCTGTTTTTTGTGAGGAAGATATATGGCACGTAAAAAATTAAATAAGAAACTTGCGATTTTCGGACTTTTAGCCCTGGCTGTTTTTGTTTTGGGCGCAATGTTTTTAATTTTACATTTAAGCAGGGACCCGGATAAATTTATAAAGGACGCCGAAAAGTCTTTGCAGGCTGGGGATTATGAAAATGCTACTGAAAGCTATCGCAAAGCCCTAGCGAGGGTAAGAAAAGATTCCATCAAACTGGAGATACTTTTTAAGCTTACAGATATATATCAAAAGGCAGATGACTGGCGGAACGTGATGCTCTGCTGGGAAACGATAGTATCTATAGAACCTACAAATGTAGAAGTAAGACTTCAGAGATTGCGATACTATTACATACTTGCTAACAGCGGATTAGGTGCTTCCTGGCAGGTAATTGAGACCCAAGCTACCGAATTTCTCGACCTTATAGATAAAAATATATTGTCGGAGAATCTATCAAAATGGAAATCATTCGATATAAATGAAAAACCTCTTGCCCAGAGGCTCGATTGTTACCTGTATTTGCTGCGCGGGAGAGCTATTTACGAGAGGATTCAGGCCGGCCAGGAGACAGCAATGGAGACTCTTTATTCAAAAGCAGTTGAAGACCTGCAAAAAGCGAGGGAAATAGAACCGAATAATATTAATGTGAGCTGGTATTTGGCGCAAGCTGTACTTTTGCGAGGAGACAGGCAGGCATTGAGAGGAAATACGCAGGAGCAGGAAAAAGCAATGTCAGAGGCTCAGGCCATTTTGGAACAAACCGTTCGTGATGCACAAGATGATGTAAAGGCATATACTAATCTTTTAAGTTTAAAACTCGTTATCGCCGACAGGAAAGGCGTTGAGGAGGTTTCGAAGCTTGAACCTGAGTTCCTAGGGGTTACTCAAAAGTTTGGTTCGAGCGCTGAAGCATTTGCCAGACTCTCGGAATTTTATCTGTTGCTGGGTCCAAAATATATCAGTAAAGCTGCGGAGGCGGTCGAAAAGGCAATAACACTTGATAAGCAAAATATTTTATATTTATCCGCTGGAGCTACTATATATTATTACAAATATGCACTTGACGGCAGACAATCACAAGAGTTTTTCAACAAGTCTGTTGAAACTGCCGAATATGCCTTAAAACTGCCCGATGCCCAGGAAACTACGGGACCGAGGCGCTGGGCCAATCTGAAAAACAGGCTCACATTATACGAGTTTCTGGTGTCGCGGTATTTCGAGCAAATTCATGACCCTAAAGGCTCGCTGTCTGAATCACAAAAAGCACAATTAGCGCAAGCTGGATTATTAATTCAAGCAGCCGATGCTAATTTAAAAAAGGATACAACTTCAATTGAATTTCAAAAAGCAAAGATTGAAGC
>JBFZBH010000144.1:0-4787 GCA_041308525.1 Phycisphaerae bacterium
TGAAATTTTCGATTCCTCCGGCACTGTAAACATTCAGCAATTGGCTGATTTGCTTTCTGTAAAAATTGAAAACCTCGATTTGGCTGCTTCAGAACCGGGCGCTGTGCTTTCTGCTGAATGTTCGGACAGAACAGCTTTTGCAATCGCAGCAGGCGCCGCAGAAAAATTTCTCGATAAAGCGCCTGCTGTGGATTTCAGGGCAGATTTTCATCCCTTCGAAGGTAAAAAATTGCGGCTGCAGAAGACCGTTAAGTTCCTAAGCATATCGCTTATTCTTCTGATGGTCGCGCTCGGCATCTATTTTCAAAAGGCATATTTGGACGCAAACAAACCGCGGAAGATGATGCGGGCCAGGTTCGAAGAGGGATATCTTGCAGTTATGCCCGGAACAAAAGAAGTTCCATCACCCATGAAACCCGCGGTCAAGGCCCTTGAAAAGGAACTGGCGGAACTTAAAAACAGGCTTCGCGGAGTAACCGGAACAGGTCTGCAAAAGTCCGTCTCTGACAAGCTGACAATACTGCTCGAAGCAATTAATAAATGTGCCGAACAAACCCGTCTTGAAATTGATTCTATCAGTATTACAGACAGGACCATTCGAGTTATCGGCAGCACCCAGAATTATAACAGCACAATGCAGTTTCGAGAGGCAATTAAACAAACCGGCATGTCCATACCGAATGAAGATCTTCCTCTGCAAACAGGGAACCGGCATAAGTTTATTCTTAATATTAATGTGGAGGGCTGAAAGATATGAGCATTAAAGACGTAATTAGAAATCCGATATTTTATTTTATCCTTATTCCGGCCGTTCTTGCCGTCTGGCCTGTGTCTGTTGCCCTTGTATATTTACCTAATGTCGAAAAAAGCATTGTGGACGAGGAGAAAGAATACCAAAAAGCCGAAGACCTGATGATGGGAATATTAAATATGGATCCTGACCGTATTTCCAGCGGTGAGGCAAAGAAACAGGCATCCGAATTCGACTATGTAACCGCTGTCGAGCAGATTGCAAAAAATCACGGAATAGCTCCTGGCACATATTCCATCAGCGCCCAGCCGATTCGCGTTGTGGAGAAAGAAAAAACGAAAAGCGCCTCGGTTGTTCTTCAAAAAGTCACCATCGAACAATTCGCAAGTTTTCTTACTTCACTGCAAACGAGATGGACAAAACTCGAATGTGAATCTATCGAGCTTACAAAGCTCAAAGGCCTACCCAATTCATGGAAGGTGACCTTGAAATTTAAATATTATTATTGAAACGTTCCGGAACCCAGAAGCCTCTTTTACCCACTGAAAAGGCCCTTTTGGGCTCTTTAACCTAATTTAATAAAATCTTATAACACAATATATTGGGGGTTGCCTATTTTTCCCAATTTAACTTTATGTAATTATTTTTGAAAATTATTAGCCCCTTTTTAATCGCTTTTTCAATGCTATTAGGCAAATTTTCACCTAAATTAGCATAATATCGGTGATTTCAGGCGGTTTTAACAATACTTGCACTTTTTTAAAGTTTTTCACTATACGCTGACGATAATAGTATTAGAAATTAACTTAAAGCTCCAAAGGGATTTTGGAGGCATACAACATATAGTAGTAGCGGCGTTAGTTGAACAGGATTTCAACTTTGGTCTGCAAAAGCAAGGTAGGAAAGATGTCAGATTTGAACAACAGAATGAATCCTGAAAATCGGGACCAGCTAGATGGCGCAGAGCAAAATGGTGCGATTCCCGAAGATGATTTGATTATGGAGCAAATCCTCCAAAACCTGAACACCACTCCGCTTGGCCAGGTTTTGAAGAAAATAACCTCTCTGCCTGAAGTGCGAAAGAGAAAAATCCTCACCATTCGCAGACAGCTGACAGAAGGCCGGTATGATATTAATAAACGCCTCGATGCTGCGCTCGACAAGGTCATCGAGGACCTTATCATTTAACTGCAAAACTGCTTCAAATTCAAAAAGCCTGCCGATGCAAAACTTTTTTTAAAGAATATCGGGTACTTCGTCATCCGGCTCGTCCATCTCAACTGGCTTATATCCGGGCTCTTTTGATTTTTCCAATTCTTCCTTGAAGGCGGCTGTAACCTTTTCCTGGATCCTTCGTCTGCATTCTGCATTGATTGGATGTGCGATGTCTGCATGAAGCTTCATTCTTCCCTGGGGGTCTTTCTTGGCCCTGTTCTCGCCGAGTGAAGCACCGCAGTTGTTGCAGAACTTGGCCCTGAGGTGATTTTTGCCGCCGCATTTGTTGCAGTGGTCGCTTATCTTGCGCGAGGGCATTGCCACGAAATAGCCCTTGGCCCCTTCGATAATTTTGATGTCGCGAATAACAAATTCGTTATCAAATGTCACCGAGCAAAAAGCTTTAAGCCTCTCATCTTTGTTCTGAATCAATTTTACTCTCACTTCACTGATTTCCATATCTAAGCCTCACAAAAAGTTACCATCTAATGTTATTTACAATGATGCACTCGCATCCTGTTCCTTCGGAAATTAATTTGCAATATTGGCGTGCCTTCGCAGCATCGGTTTGATTAATGATTTTGAACATTGCAGAACCACTGCCGCTCATACACCATCCTTCTCCTGCTATCGTTTCTAATTGCCTGCCCAAGTGTTTAAGCCCTTTATCAATGGTAAAGCAACTTTTCTGCAGCATATTTGCGCACATCTTAGCAACTAAATCAACCCTCTTCTTACGAAGGAACTGATTTATCTGCCTATTCAACTTTTTATATAAGAGCACGCTATGTTTATATTTATTGTAAACCATTTTAGTAGAGATACTTACGTCAGGCAACACTAAAATAGCACAAAAATCAAAAAATTTTTCCAGTTTTTCAACATTTTCTCCTCTGCCGGTACACAATGCCTGCGGACCGTTGAGAAAGAAAGGCACATCACTGCCTAATTTCGATGCCATTTCCAGAAGCTTTTTTCGCCCTAAGTTCAGTTGCAGCAATTTATTAACGCCAATAAGTGTACTTGCTGCATCGGAGCTTGCAGAGCCCAGGCCGCTTCCGGCAGGAATGTTTTTCGTAAGGGTGATTTTTACATTTATCCTCCGGTGTGATTCTTCAGCAAGCATTTCGCAGGCCCTGTAAATCAGGTTGTCTTTTCCCGCAGGTGCCCATCTCGACCCGCGGCAGACAAGCTCGATTTCTTGTTTCCTGCTTTTTTCTATTAAAAGCTCGTCGAAGAAATTAATCTTGGCCATAATCGTCTCGATATTGTGGTAACCATCCGACCTTTTGCCAGCTATCAGGAGGCTTAAGTTTATCTTTGCCGGTGCTCTTACAAGCAGCGCCTTATTGACACGCTCAAATTGTTTTTTGTTTTTATCCATTGAAGTTGCAAGGGTTTTCATATCTAATACCCGATAATATTATAGTCAGGAAAAGTGTTTTTTACAGCAAATTGCGTCCGCTTTTAATGGAACGAAAAGATGCCGGCAAATATAGCGCATATGCTTATCGCACATAAAGCACTGAAAAAGCTCCAGCAAAAAGGTGTTGCAGAATATACCGCCTTCGCTGATTTGCTCGATGATAGTTCAAAAAAGAAGGGATTCAGGGCATATATGAACCTTGGCAGCATGGGCCCTGATTTATATTACTACGCAAAGTTGTCGTCATCCATAAAAGACATCACCATCGACGGATTTGTTCAGGCAAAAGGCGTATCGCCCTGGAGCTATCATTTACACTCAAGCCGGCCCAACGAGTTTGTCCTGAAACTGTTACAGATTTTGTTCAGCGATGTTGAAAGAAGGAACGGAAAAATCGAATTATCCGACGACGATATTAGAAAGCTTGCTTATGTGGCAGGCCATCTGGCGCATATAGCAGCAGACCAGATTATCCATCCGGTCGTCAACAGCATTGCAGGGCCTTATTATAAAAGCGGTGATAACCGCACCAAACATCGAGAGGCAGAGGTCTTTCAGGATTATTTTCTTTACCAGGAAGTTTACAGGCTCGAAGACAAGAGCGGCAAGGCTTACGATTTCTTCAAGCAGCCGTTTAACGAATGGGCGGACTGTATCCCGTCGATGACCACCCAGAACACTGAGGACTGGTTCAGATATTTTCTGCAGCGGGGTTTTGCAGAGACTTATGGTGTCTTTCCTGAGGAAGCCGATATTGAAAACTCGGTTGATAACCTGCTTTTAACTTTGAGGGTATGCAAAGCAGCAGGACCTTATAAGAAGGCAAAAAAAGAATATGAAAACAGAACCGGCAGCGAACTATTCCAGCAGGATGTCACACATGTCGATTATCTGAAATTCTACAGGCTTGCTGTTGAGCTTGCAATTATATATCTGATTGCACTTTATGAAGTTTATTATACCCTCAAAGAAGGGATGGATTTTACCGAGAAGCACAAGAACCGTTTTTTAAGCATAGTCCGCGATGCGGATTTGTCCTGTCCACTTGAGCTTGATATTTATGATAAGGCTCTTGGTGCGCTGCAAAACAGCAGGACAATGGAAAAAACTATAAAAGCGCATTCTGTGCCTTTATTAAATACAGCCAGGATTTTCGAATCCTCGGCAATTTTGCAAGGTGTAAGCGACAAAGATATTGTTCAGGCATAGCCAGCAATATACTTAGGAGATTAACAAGTTGACTGAAATTAAAGAACAGAATAGCCCGGTTCAAAAAGTTGCATGGTGGCATTGGCACAGAAGGATTTATAACTGGGTCGTTCACTGGGCTGATACGAAGTACGGTGTTCTTGCCCTAATTATTCTTGCAATAGTCGAACCTGTATTCGTTCCCAT
>JBFZBH010000145.1:0-4783 GCA_041308525.1 Phycisphaerae bacterium
AGTATTAAATTTAAAATAATATAAAAGAAGTGCGGTTTTTTACCCGATAACAATTGATAAGGGTAAAAATGCGGGTTTTCCCCGCATAATAGGTGTTTTTTAACGGATTTTGATATGAAAAAAAGTCGGGATGCGGGTATATGAAAGGGTAAAAGAGGAGCTTAATTAATGAAACCATTGAGAGCAATTAAAGTTGTGGTGTTAGTTTTATTATTCACTTTTTCAGTGACATTTGCTGCGGATGTTGATGAAGTAATAAATCAGATCAACCGTTTGAAGAACAAGAATGTTGTGGACAGGGCAAATGCAGCGGAGATTCTGGGCTTTTTGGGGGACAAGCGTGGGGTCGATCCTCTTATTTCGGCCCTAAAGGATTTTGACTGGCAGGTGAGGTTTAATGCAACCAAATCATTAGGTGACCTTGGAGAGAAACGGGCGGTTGAGCCGCTCATCGCAACACTTAAGGATTCAGACTCGTCGGTACGATTCAGCTCGGCAGAGGCGCTGGGCAAGCTGAACGATAAAAAAGCAGTCGAGCCGCTGATAGCGGTTTTAAAAGACAGCAATGCATCCGTTCGCATTCGAGCAGCGGAGGCTCTTGGCAAAATTGGTGAAAAGAAAGCGGCGGACAGGCTTCTTGTTTTATTGAGGGACATAAATATAGATGTTCGCTGTGCAGCGGCTGAGGCCCTTGGTGAGATACACGATGTTAATGCTGTGATGCCGATAATCTCAGTGCTGCAGAACGGCAACCTTCCGTTAGGGAGTGCAGCCCAGGCACTTGGGAAACTCGGCGACAAGCGTGCGGTCGAGCCTTTGATGACGGCATTCGGCAAGGCGGACTGGACGGGCCGGTTCGCGACAGCCGAAGCAATCGGAAAGCTCGGCGATAAGCGTTCGGTTGAGCTGGTTATTCCAGCTTTACAGGACGGCAATGACTGGGTCCGGGTCAAAGCCGCTGAGTTTTTAGGCAAGTCAAAAGACAAGGCAGCGGTGGAGCCGCTTACTGCTGTTTTGGGGGACAAAGATTATCTTGTGCGTCAGAGTGCGGCAAATGCACTGGGCAGTATCGGCGATGCAAAGGCGGCTTCAGCGCTGTCGGAAAGATTGCGAGACTGGCCGAGCGGGCCCAATGCAGCGGAGGCGCTGAAAAAACTGCAATGGAAGCCGCAATCAGATGAGGAAAAGGTTTATTTTGCGTTTGCATTAAGGGACAAGCAGCAGATAGAAAATCTATGGCCTCAGGCCCGGACCATTCTTGCAAGGGACCTCGAATCTGAAGATGTGATTATTCACGAAAATGCACTTTACAGTTTTATAGCAGCAGGCAAAAAAGAAAATATCCCGATGCTTGTTTCTTTGATGGAGAACAAGGGCAGCAAAGCGATGGCTGAGATATATATAAACAGCGGAAGCCAGGAGCTTTTCGATGCGGGTGAAAAATGGGCAAAGGGGCACGGATTTGTGGTGAAAAAGAGTGCTGGGCCTGTCAATGTAACGTGGGGTAAATTTTAATATAAGGATAGGTAATGGAGAGAAATATGTCCTCAAGGATGAGAATTAGCACTTCGCATTTCATATTTTTGCCGCTTATAGCCTTTGTATTTTTCTTTTCCCAACCTGCCGGCGGGGCTGAAAAGAAGCCTTACGAGCCAAACTGGCAGTCGTTATCTAAGCACAAGGTGCCCGAGTGGTTCAGTGATGCCAAGTTCGGGATATATACGCACTGGGGGCCGATTACGTATGCAGTCAGCGAGGCAAATTCTCTGATGGAATGGTATGCAAGGGAGATGTATATACCGCAGCATCCTGCTTTTAAGTATCATCAAAGGAGGTTTGGCGACCAGAAAAAATTCGGATATAAGGACATTATCCCGCTGTTTAAGGCAGAGCAGTTTAATGCCGAACAGTGGGCAGAGCTTTTTTACTCGGCTGGAGCGAAATTTGCAGGGCCGGTAGCGATTCACCACGATAATTTTGCGATGTGGGACAGTGCTTTTACGGAATGGAACAGCGTTACAAAAGGGCCGCATCGTGACATTACAGGCGAGCTTGAAAAAGCGATTAGAGCGAAGGGGATGAAATTTTTTGTCTCATTTCATCACGCTTTCTCCTGGCGATACTACGAGCCGGCGTATGAATATGATGCCGGTGATGCGAATTATGCGGCGCTGTATTGCGAGCCGCACAAGCCCTCAGATGGGCCTTCAAAAGAATTTCTCGACAACTGGCTTGCCAAGACCAATGAGGCGGTGGAAAAATACGGGCCGGATTTAATCTGGTTCGATTTTTGTCTGGGTTCTGTGATAACGCCGCAGTATCAACAGAAGATGTTTGCAGACTATTATAACTGGTCGCAGGCAAACGGGAGGCAGACGGCCGTTGCGCATAAACACCCGGAGATTCAAAGGTGGACGGGTATTCTCGATTTCGAGAGGGGCAGAGAAGACAGAAAAACAGATTATGTATGGCTGACGGACACATCAATCGGGCCGTGGTTTCATCATAACTGCGAGCCGTATAAATCAGCGGACCAGATAGTTGATGTTCTTATAGATATCGTATCGAAGAACGGGTGCATGCTGTTAAACGTCGGGCCGGATGCCAACGGAGCTATTCTGCCGGATGCGCAAAAACTCTTGCGTGACATCGGAAGCTGGCTGAAAGTAAACGGCGAAGCGATTTACAATACGAGGCCGTGGATTGTTTACGGAGAGGGGCCGACAAAAACTTCTTCCGGTGCATTCAGCGAAGAAAGGGATGCAGCAGGATACACAGGAAGTGACATTCGTTTTACGCAAAGCAAAGACGGAAAGATTTTATATGTGATTGCAATGGGCAGGCCCGAAAAGAATTTTCTTGTGCGTTCTGTTCAGGTTGACGATTCGGGAGCGGATGCCAAGGTCAGGCTGCTGGGATTCGATGAGCCGGTAAAATATAATATTAACGAGAAAAAGCAAATTGAGATTTTGCTGCCTGCATCAGTGCATCAATCCTCAGAAAAATATGCATACGCCTTCAAGCTTACAGGTTTTAATCTGTGTGTAAACGAGGATGGTTTGTTTGCCGGGCCTCGGACGATTATATTGGCACCGGAAAAGGCTGTGTTTGCAGGCAGTGAAATTCGCAGCCAGGTTTCAGAGGGCCGGCCTAATATAGGATGGTGGAACAATCCGAATGAAAGTGCTCACTGGCTGGTATTCATTCCTGAGGCGGGGAAATATCTTGTAAGAGGCGAATTATCTTCAGCGAACGGGACGAGCCGGCTGCAGCTGATTGCCGATGGACAGAACTTTCTGGCAGCGGTTCCGAAAACTGACGGATGGTTCAAGCCTGTGATGGTCGGATTCGGGTCTGTAACTTTTTCGAAGGCCGGTATATATCATATTATTCTTAAACCAGCCGAGCCGGAATTATGGAAACCTGTAAATGTGTATCAGCTTCAGCTCACACAAAAATGAGAGCTGTGTTTAGGTGATGGAAGACAATTGTTAATAAGAGAGCGTAATCTGAAAAACTACTTCTTAGATTTGGATTTGCTTTTCTTGGCTTTTTTGGATGATTTTTTAACGCTTCTGCACCCACAGGTTTGACACATTTTCGTATCCTTTCAAAGCGTACTACTGTTTCTTTCTCTCTCGGCTTCGCAGCTCAAATTAGCGTTAGCATTCGAACATAAACGCAGGCACAAATCAATAAAAATATTTTTAAAATCGCACATTTTCCTGAAGATTGGTCTCTAATACTGTAAATGGCAGGAGAAAGGATACTATTTCTATGGTTGAACAGTTATTTTCTTGTGCAGATTGTTTTGAGGAGGCGGATTAAAGGTTTCGGCATAGACGGGAAGAAATTATCGAAAGGTTCGATTGTTTCGACAGGAGGGCGCTGGTCTGTATCGGTTTTAATGCCTGGACAGCCTGTATCGTAATAAAGCTGTCCATCTATATTATACCAGGGGTATTCACGGCAGCCGCGGGGCCTGACAGGATAAATAGAACAAAGGCCTTTTTCGAGAAGAGAACAGGAATGAACGTTGGCTTTGATAAAAAGTCCGTGGCGGCTTTTAACTAAGTGGTTGCTGTCTATTTTTTCGGCTTCTTTTTCTGTTACGACGGGCGAGCCGAGAAGTCTGCAGCACTTTGCGCACTGACAAGTGAGGCAATCGAGCCGCAGTGGCCTGTCTGCTTTTACCAGGTGAAGAAGGCCGTTTCTTCTCGCGTTGAGGACGGCTGCTATCAGAGAGAGATTCATTTTCCAGTTTGTTAATTTAAACTGGATGACCGCAAGGCCGCAAAGGATGATGCAGGTTGAGACGGCAAGACTGAGAACAGGAGGAAGATACGCAAGGCTTTTACTGGCGACAATATTGCCGTAGAAGGCAGTGGCCCAGCCGGTGAAAAAGCCGGCGGATATTGCGGCGACAGACCATTTCGACAATTGCGAGATTGTTTCTTTTTTCAGGACAAGGACGGCGACCACAAGAGGACAGAGGCCAAGCTGCGAGCCGTATAGGGCAAAGACGAGGTCTGCTATCGAGAAATTACGCTGTTCGCTCAGCAGGTAGATAATGATAATAGAAACGACAGCGGAGCTGATAAGCACGATTCTGGAGATGTTCAGCTCGCGGCTCGAGTCGATTCTCTGCTTGAGTGTATTCTTTTTTCTTCCGGACAGAACATCCTCGTAGGTGCAGGCAGCGTGGAGTGGCTGGACAGTGGTGAGCGTGACGTCGGTGAAGCCACCAAGGATATCATCTGGGCTGCGGATACCGGTCTTGAGC
>JBFZBH010000146.1:0-4783 GCA_041308525.1 Phycisphaerae bacterium
CAGTGGCTGACAATCGCCAGCTTCGCAAGCTCTCTGCCAACCATTACAATTCGCCTCTCCTCAACTTTGCACGCAAACAACAGGTTCGCTCGAAATCCCAGTTTTTTATAATCGACCGAAGCTGCTACACGCCGTATAACACCCTTATTAATTAATCTCTGAATTATTTTCAGCACATCTTCAATTTCTAATCTTCCGCTGCAAAGAAAATCGAACGGCCTCTCTGAAATCTTAATGCCTCCTTCCATCTCTTCGAGAATTCGCTTTTCAATCTGATTTATCATCACCCTTCCAGGTGAAATTTTTCGTTCTTTTCCAGTCAGAATGCTTTTTCCTCCGCTGAGCGCATCGAAACAGACATCGAGCTTAAAACTCCTCTCTACAGGCATCGAATAAAATTCAGTTCCGAATCTGCCGGACAATTCCCTGAGAATCTTTTCGATTTCCCTTTGCGATTTTGCCCGCAGTGTAAACCAGATATTATAGTAATGGTCTCTTGCATAATTATGCGAAACGCCCTCAAGTGAATTCACCGCATTGACAACACTATTTAATTTTTTCTTTTCGATATGTGCAGCTGCAAGCGTGCCCGTAAATCCGAGTGCATTAAAATTTACAATCGCACGAAAATTTCTGATTATCCCAGACTTTTCAAGCTCTTTTATCTGCCTTAAAACCTCTTGCTCACTGGATTTTAATTTTTTCGCTATTTTCTCGAACGGCCTTCGACAGACAGGCAGTCCCTCTTGCAGAATATTGCATAATCTTTTTTCGAAAATAGAAAGCATCGAGCTATTTTTTCTCCGCCCGCTGGAAACTGCAAATCGGGTCGATATCTAAATAATCGCCGCTGAACGAATACGCCCGCGCACGGCATCCTCCGCAAATGTCTGCAAACTCACAGGACTTGCATCTGCCGGAATAATCCGGCCTGCTTCGAATCTCCGCAAGCAGTTTAGAATTTTTCCAGATTTTCGCGAAGTTGTATTTACTCTCGACAAGATTGCCTGCTGGAACATCGAGGAATCCGCATATCTGCACATCGCCTTTATAGCTTACGAATCCGAACTCGCATCCGCCTATGCAGCCGCTTGATACCCCGACACGCTGCTCTGCCTTTGTTTGCCTTGCCGCGATTCCAAGCTGCGGTGCACACGTCACACGTATTTCAATCGGCAGCTTCATCTTCAATTCCAGTAGCAAATTCAGCAGGCTTTCGTACTCTACCGGATCGAGAATCTCTCCTGCCATTTGCTTGCCGCGCCCGGTCGGGACAAGAATAAAAGGATTAAAGCATTGTGCGCCGATTTTGACGGCCAATTCGGCGATTCCGATGACCTCATCGATATTATATTGACTGATCGTTGAATTTATCTGAAAGATCATGCCGGCTTTTCGAACAACCTCGACAGCCCTTAAAATCTCATCGAAGGAACCTTCCTGCTGACGAAGATAATCATGTGTCTGTGCGGTTGCTCCATCGAGCGAAAAAGATACAGCTTTAATCCCCGCATCCTTTAACTTTTCAATACTCTGCTCGTTTATCAGATACCCGCAGGTTGCTATGACCGGCCGATGCCCAAGTGACGCCGCATAACTTATAAGTTTATAGATATCTTCTCGTTCAAGCGGTTCGCCTCCCGTAAATATCATCGTGCATTTTGAGACTGTTGTAATTGACTTGATGATTTTCTTCCATTGCCCTGTCTGGAGCTCGCCATCCACTCCAGCAGGGCCGGCGTTTGCTCGGCAGTGAGGGCAATGGTATTGGCAGTGCCTTGTTACTTCTAACGCCATCAATCTAAGCTTTCGTCCACCGGTTTCCACAATTCTTAATATAGCCTATCTTACAGGAAAATTCAATATCGTCTTATCACAATTCATCCCTACGCTGAACCTTACGCAGAAAAGCTGAAAACTAAAAATAATACCCTTGGAAATTTGTTGTTTATAATTTACGGCCAATAAATTATCATTAGAATATTCCGACAGGAAAAATTATGGGCCGATATATAAATAACAAAAAAACCGAACACAAAATGACCCGCAGACAGCTTTTGTCCCGCACGGCAAAAATAACGGCATTAGCAGGCCTCGCATATTTCGTCCCTTCTTCTGTCTTCGCTGCCAATGCACCCTCGAACAAAATAAATATCGGCTGCATCGGTGTCGGCAGAATGGGCCTTGCAGATATAAGGGACATAATGCGCCTCAATGACACGCAGATTCTTGCTGTCTGTGATGTCGATTCGAAAAGGGCTTCCTATGCGAAAAATCTTGTCGAGGAACGATACGGCTCGAATAAAAGAAGCGGTCGGTTCAAGGGCTGCAATGCATACAAAGATTACCGCGACTTGCTTGTCAGAAAAGATATCGATGCAGTAATGATTGTCACGCCCGACCACTGGCATGCCTTGCCTGCAATAGCAGCTGCGCGATCAGGCAAAGACATATTCATTCAAAAACCGCTGACCTACACGATTGAAGAAGGAAAACTCTTGTGTGATGCCGTGAAAAGATATGGCCGAATCCTTCAGGTCGGAAGCCAGCAGAGGTCCGATGCACGTTTCCGTTTCGCCTGCGAGCTTGTCCGCAACGGCCGCATAGGAAAGCTGCATACAGTTAAGGTTGGTTTCGATCTGGATGTGCCCGGTCCAATTGAGCCGGTTATGCCGGTTCCGAAAAATCTCGATTACGAAATGTGGCTTGGGCCTGCTCCTTTTACAGCATATACGGAAAATCGCGTCCATCCCCAATCCAGTTATGAACGGCCCGGCTGGCTTCGCATTTCTGATTATTGCTTCGGAATGATAACTGGCTGGGGCTCGCATCATATCGATATAGCACAGTGGGGAATGGGCCTGGAAAAAAGCGGTCCTCTCGAGATTGACGGCTGGGCCGAATACCCTAAAGACGGCCTCTGGGATGTCCACCTCGATTTTCAGATTGTTTATAAATATGCAAACGATGTTACGCTGATTTGCACGGGAACAAACAGAACTAAATCCGGCGTTGTTTTCGAAGGAAGCGACGGCTGGGTTCATGTTGACAGAGGTTCTATCGATTCCCAGCCAAAATCCCTTTTAACATCTGTGATAAAACCCGAAGAAATTCATCTCTACCACAGCAGCGACCATAAACGAAATTTCATCGATTGCATAAATACTCGCCAACAGACCGTTGCCCCAGTTGAGACCGGCCATCGAAGCTGCTCAGCCTGCATCCTCGGATATATCTCTATGAATCTCGACAGAAAAATCAAATGGGACCCCGATAAAGAAACCATCCTCAACGACCAATCCGCCGAAAGAATGTTATCCCGCCCCAACCGCTCCCCTTGGGTAATCTAATCATAAAAATCTTCAAATAATTCCCCCGATTCCGCAGAATTTTAAATAAGGTTTCAGGTTATTATCTTGTCCGGAAATTATTTGACGTGCTCTATTGATAAGCTATAATCTCGGTCTGATATGACGGTTAAACTGTTATTTAGAAAAAACCGCCTGACAAGTAAGCGAATATTGAAGGGAGCGAAAAATGAGGATAATAACTGTATTTATGATCATCGGTCTATTTTATTTGCCGGCTATTGCACTTAATCGAGACGATTTTCCAGCAGACCTTCAAAAGGTCCTCGATGAAAAAACTAATGAGTTAAAAGCCAAAGGAGGCATATTCATTGCAGGTCGGGTCACTATGGATGATGGCACACCCATCAGCAGCGGTAAAGACGTAATGATAAATCTGCAGTATGGTTTCGATGAACCGTTGCAGATATATAAGGACGGATGGTTTATGATGCGCAGGATTCAGCGTTCGCCTTATTCGAAAGATAAGGGCATTTTAACATTTCGTGCTTTCGTATATGAGCCGAATAATGTGCCAGTCACAATTCTCGAAGATGAAATAACGTATGTAGAATGTGTGATGCATAAAATCCCCCCTGAAAATTTGGTATCTGTCAGCGGTGTGGTTGTAAATGATCAGAATGAACCATTTGAAGGTGCGAATATCAGCCTATCGTTTCCTTTTCCCAATTTGGGAATATTCAACAAGCCTTACAAGTCATATACCACTCAAAAAGATGGTTGTTTTACTTTCAAAGAATTACCATCAACAGAACTTTCCCTCGCCGCAACATCGCCAGGTTATGCATTCCATTCTGTCGAGATTAAACCTTCTGCGGGCGAAACTGCAGAGCGGAACCTGAAACTTTTCCTGAATCAAAAAATTATCATCGACTATGTTTATCAGGCAGACGGCAACACCATCTTCACCAAGGGAGCTTTAAGGGAAGGCACAATTGGGTGGACCGTCGGCGAAGGTGGGCTGGATTTCTCAGATGGTAAAGTTGAAGGATACGAGCCGAATTCGCTGCGGGATATCGAGTTGACACAGGACCAGAATAATCTGAAGTTTCTGGTTACTTATGCCACCGGGAAAAATGGTTTCTATGATGCGGGGTCTGTGGATTTCGATTCCATCACCGAAGCTGCTAAAAGCAGTTATAACATAACAAAAAAACCTTGTGTAAGCGGCCATGTCTATGTTGTCCGGACCTACGAAAATAAATATGCAAAGTTTATTGTGAGGAGCATCTCCAGAATCGCAAAGAGCCATGCCCCTTCTGCACCAACCAGTTGATTCTCGGGGAGAATTTCGGGCAAACATACATATGGGAATTCCAGAACCAGGTCAACCGGCGCTGGTACCGCTGCACCGACCGTGGCATCACATGGCCGGACGGACGGCGCGTGCGCTACGAGATGGCGATCGACATCAC
>JBFZBH010000147.1:0-4781 GCA_041308525.1 Phycisphaerae bacterium
TATGACAGGATGCAAATAAAAGGAAGGGGACAGAAAAGAAAATAATTAACCTATGCATTTCAGTTCTCCTTATTCAGTATAAAAACACGGCTTAAAAAAATCTTTCACATAAAAGATAACAGAACCGGCCTGAAAAATCATCTTTTTAAAAATTTATTGTTTCTTTTCTTTTAGCAAAGCCGGCAGATATTTAGTAAAATTGACGTGTTAAAAGTCTTGAGAATATGAGGTAATCAAAAATGGCAAAAAAACTGCAGGCCCCGTTGACTGATGAGGCTGTTCGGTCGCTTAAGGCCGGCGATGAAGTGGAAATAACAGGAACGATTTATGCAGCCAGAGATATGGCGCATAAAAGGATGTGCGAGGCACTTCAAAATGGCCAGAAGCTTCCTTTCGAAATTAAAGGGGCGGTTGTTTATTTCGTTGGGCCTACACCTGCACGGCCTGGAAAAGTAATTGGCGCTGCAGGGCCGACTACGTCGGGAAGGATGGATGCATTCAGCCCGATTCTGATAGCAGCAGGTCTCAAAGGAATGATAGGAAAAGGATACAGAGGTCGGGCGGTCAGAGATGCATGTAAAAAATTCGGCGCGGTCCATTTTTCCGTTATCGGAGGAGCAGGGGCTCTTTTAAGCAAATACATCATCTCCAACAAGGTAATCGGATACGAGGATTTGACGACTGAGGCGATTAGAGAATTTGTAGTCAAAGACCTGCCTGTAATAGTGGCATATGATGCGATGGGAGGAAGCGTTTATGAAAACACAGAAAAAATAAAAGATAAAAAATAAAATACATTGATTCGGGGAGATTTATATGAAAGCTGCTATATTGGGATTAATTCAATCGGGAAAAAGCACATTGTTTTCAGCAATCAGCGGAAGGAAAACTGGTGCTGCAGGCGCCGGTTTAATCGAAGAGGCTGTAGTTACAGTTCCGGATGAAAGGCTCGAATGGCTGACGCGGCATTACAAACCAAAAAAGACTGTTCATTCGACGATAGACTGCCTCGATGTGCCGGGTTTCGATTTTACGGTCGAGCACGGCAGGGTGGTTGCCGGCAGGCTTATAGACCAGGTAAGAAAAATAGATTTGATTGTGTTTGTAGTCCGCTCCTTTGAGGACATATCGCTTCCTGCGTACCGCAGCAGAGTTGACCCTGTTAAGGATGTAGAGGAACTGAAGACTGAACTTTTGCTTGCTGATTTGACATTAGTAACCACAAGAATAGAGAGGCTCGAAAAGCAGCTTCATAAACCCTCGCCGACACACAATCAGGATTTAGTCGAATTAGAGCTGCAAAAGAGGCTTCAGGCTGCAATAGAGGCTGAAAAACCTATTAGCAGCGCTGTAAAGAGCAAAGAAGAGCTTGCGGCCATCAAGTCGCTGGGATTTCTGACGCTTAAACCGATGGTAGTTGCAGTCAACGTTGCAGAAGGGCATTTGGATGATGTATTCGATTTCAAAGGGTGCCTTGAGCCTAATGTGCCAGTTATAAATGTTTGTGCAAAGCTTGAACTGGAGCTTGCGCAATTAGATGAGCAAAGCAGGAAAGATTTTATGACTGAGATGGGACTAACTGAATCAGCGGCAGCAAAATTTGTCAGGAGCTGTTATTCGGCGCTCGGATTAATCAGCTTCCTGACCGTTGGTTCAGACGAAGTAAGGGCGTGGCCAATAAAACAAGGAACAATTGCACTCGATGCAGCCGGAAAAGTCCACTCTGACATCAAACGCGGATTTATAAAGGCTGAGGTCTTCAGCTTCGAAGATATAAAACAACATGGTGATGAAAAAGCCCTGAAGGCAGCTGGTAAAATCCGCCTCGAAGGTAAGGAATATGTAGTCAAAGATGGCGACATAATTAACTTTAAGTTTAATGTTTAAATTACCACATAAAAGGATAAAGCATAGCTATTAATGAAGGCGGTATTGTTGAAAGGGATTGGGCGGCTGGAGATTGGGGAGGTGTCGATGCCTCAGGTAAAGGGTGATAAGGATGTGCTTCTGAAAATTAAAGCGGTCGGAGTGTGCGGGTCTGATATTCATTATTACAGGCAGGGCAGGATTGGTGACCAAATAGTTCAGTTTCCGTTTATAATCGGGCATGAGTGTGCAGCAATAGTAGAAGATGTCGGCAAAGGAGTTTCTAAAGTAAAAGTGGGAGACAAAATTGTTGTTGATCCTGCCATAAGCTGTGGAATCTGTGACCAGTGCAGGATGGGAAGGAAAAATACCTGCAGAAATATGAAATTTTTAGGCTGCCCGGGGCAGGCCGAAGGCTGTCTTTGTGAGTATATCGTGATGCCTGAGGACTGCAGTTATTTATATAATAAACTATCAACAGGACAGGCGGTTTTGTGCGAGCCTTTGGCAATCGGTCTTTATGCCGTTCGATTGGCTGCCCTGAACACCAGAGATAGAATTGCAATCTTAGGGGCAGGGCCAATAGGTTTGAGCTGCCTGATTAGCGCTGTCGAAAGCGGTGTGAAAAAATGTTATGTTACAGAACCGATTGATGCAAGACGGCAGGCTGCCTTTAATAACGGGGCGATATGGGTCGGTAATCCCGATAAAGAAAAAATTATCGAGCGGATTTTGCAAAAGGAACCAGCCGGTTTAGATGCGGTATTCGAATGTGCAGGCAAGCAGGAAACTATTGATGAGGCAATCGAGCTATTGAAACCGGCTGGAAAGCTGATGATTGTCGGGATACCGAAAGAGGACAGGGTAAGTTTCGATATTCATAAGATGCGAAGAAAGGCTGTGCAGATTATAAACGTAAGACGCCAGAATGACTGCACGGCAGACTGCATAAGGATGATAGAGACCGGCAGGATTAATGTTGATTTTATGCTTACACACAGATTTAAGCCCTCGCAGGCAGCAGAGGCGTTCGAAATGGTTGCTGACTATCGAGACGGTGTAATAAAAGCGGTCATAGAATTTTAAAAAGTGTCCAGAGGCATTCATTCAGAAAAAAAAATTTATGAGTAAGGCAAGTATAGTAACAATTGGAAATGAGGTTCTGAGCGGCAATACGGTCAATACCAATGCCGCCTATTTAGGGCAGAAGATGCTCGAAAAAGGCATAGATGTTATAAGCGAGCGGACCGTAGGCGATGAGATTGCAGCAATTGTTAAAGCCTTAAAAGCGGCGTGTCAAGAAGCGGATATTATTTTAGCAACAGGCGGGCTTGGACCAACGGCAGATGATTTGACACGCCAAGCGATGGCTGAGTTTTTAGGTGTTGAGCTTCAATTAGATGAAGGATTATTGAAAACGATAAAAGAGATGTTCCGAAAACGCGGAATTGTGATGACACCAAATAATAAAACCCAGGCCTATTTACCGAAAGGGGCAAAGGCAATTGAAAATAAAATAGGAACCGCTGCCGGCATCAGGGCTGTCTGGAAGGACAGAAGTATTTACTGCATGCCGGGTGTGCCGTATGAAATGAAACAGATGTTCGAGGAATCCATCCTGCCGGAGATTGAAAAAGGGATTTCTAATAAAGATGAGGTAAAAATCATACGAAAGCTGAATTGTTACGGGCAGGGCGAATCGAAAATTGCAGATATGCTTGGCGATTTAAGCAAAAGAGGCAGAAATCCTGAAATTAATTTTACGGTCGGTTACGGTATCGTGACAGTGCATATAACAGCATATGCAGAAAATTTAAAAAAGGCAAATAAGCAGGCGGACTGCGATGAACGACAAATAAGAACAATTCTCGGCGATTTAATTTTCAGCGCCGGAGACGAAACTTTGGCACATGCTGTCAGGCGGATGTTAGTCGAAAAGAAGATGACCCTTGCAACAGCAGAGTCGTGCACGGGGGGATTATTATCCGGAATGATTACGGAGGTGCCCGGTTCGAGCAGATATTTTCTCTATGGCTGGATAACTTACAGCAACGAGGCAAAGATATCGCAACTTTGTGTGCCTCGCGAAATTATAGAGCGATACGGGGCGGTCAGCGAGCAGACAGCAGAGGCTATGGCAAAGGGGGCAAAAAAAAAGAGCGGGGCGGATGTCTCAGTCAGCATAACCGGCATTGCCGGCCCGGATGGGGGAAGTGAACAAAAGCCCGTCGGATTGGTATATATCTGTGTTGAAACAGGCAAACAGAGGCAAACATACCGATATATACTGCCCGGCGACAGGAAGGCTATAAGGATTCGAGCTGCAAATAATACGATGAATATTATAAGGCTTGCCCTTAAGGGAATTGACTAATTGGTCTGGTAATGTTATACTATATAAACTGAGACCTTATCCTGGTGTCCAAAAACACCGAAATAAGTAAATAAATGGCCAAAAAGCAAAGACATTTGGGTGAAATCCTTTATAAGGCAGGCGTTGTTCAAAAGCAGCCCCTCGTGGACGCTATACGCTCAGCTAGGGCGAGCAACAAAAGATTAGGCGAATACCTGATTGAACAAGGCCTTATCAGCGAGGACCTTTTGGCTAAGGCGATAGCAAAACAATTCGGACTCAAATACGTTGACCTTAAAACTTACAACATTCCAGAAGAGGCCATAAAACTTTTAGATGTAAGCATACTGAAGAAATACAATGTAGTGCCGCTGGGGATGACCAACGGCAAGATGGGTTTGGCCATAAGCGACCCATTGAACCTCGAAGCTCTGGATACGATTCGCTTCAGGCTAAATACGGATTTCGATTATTTCATCGCCAGCCCAACACAGATAAGAACCTTTATTGAAGATACTTTCGATACGGATAAAAAGGATGAAGACGACAAGCTTAAGCACAG
>JBFZBH010000148.1:0-4770 GCA_041308525.1 Phycisphaerae bacterium
GGACATCAGCTGCTTTTCGAGAGCAGCAGCGAATACGGTGAACATAAAGGCCTGGGCTTAATAAAAGGAAAAGTCATACCTCTTCCTGCCGGCAGGGTAATTCCGCATATGGGATGGAATAAAGTCGAGCTGCCTGCTGATATGGAATTGTTCGAAGGTTTAGGCACGGCAAAGCATTTTTATTTTGCCCATTCATTTTATGCTGATGCTGCCGATACGGATGCAAAAGTTGCCTTCACAGAATACGGTTTTAATTTGCCTGCAGCAGTCCAGAAAGGCAGCATCTACGGAACGCAGTTTCACCCGGAAAAGAGCGGCCCGGCAGGCCTGCAGGTGCTTAAGAATTTTGCGGCAATTTGTCAGGATGGTGTTTACTGATGCTCACAAAAAGAATAATCCCGTGCCTCGATGTTAAAGACAATCGTGTTGTCAAAGGCGTAAGCTTCGTTGACCTGCGTGATGCAGGTGACCCTGTGGAGCTCGGTGAATATTACAGCAGCGAGGGCGCCGATGAGCTTGTCTTCCTCGATATCACAGCCACAATCGATGCCCGCAAAACAATGGTTGAGCTTGTCGAAAAAGTTGCAGAAAAAGTTTTCATCCCCTTTACCGTCGGCGGCGGCATAGGGACAGTCGAGCAGATAGACGAGCTTCTGCGAAGCGGCGCCGAAAAAGTTTCCGTCAACACGGCGGCGGTTCAGAATCCGGAATTGATTTCTCAGGCGGCTGAGCGGTTCGGCAGCCAGTGTGTTGTTCTTGCGATAGATGCCCGCCGCTCGAAAGTAAATAAAAACAAGTGGAATGTCTGTGTCAAAGCCGGTACCGAGCCTACCGATATCGATGTTGTCGAGTGGGCAGCGAAAGGTGAAAAATTGGGGGCAGGCGAGATACTGCTTACAAGT
This sequence comes from Phycisphaerae bacterium, assembly GCA_041308525.1. Taxonomy (GTDB): domain Bacteria; phylum Planctomycetota; class Phycisphaerae; order Sedimentisphaerales; family Anaerobacaceae; genus Fen-1359. Next base: position 903 of record JBFZBH010000148.1, read on the forward strand.
ATGGATGCCGACGGCACGCTGGCGGGCTACGATAACCAGCTCAATAAGGCTGTCAGCGATGCGGTCAATATTCCGGTGATTGCTTCCGGCGGCGCAGGCAAGCTCGAGCACCTTTACGATGCAATCGCCATAGGCCGTGCAGATGCGGTCCTGGTTGCCACGATAACCCACTTTGGCAATTTCACAATAAAGCAAATCAAAGAATACCTTGCCGGGCGGGGGGTACCTGTCAATTTATAATGCCCAAAAACGCGGCAACAGGGGGCGTTTTATGCACCAAAATGAGGTAAAGTCGCCAAACGCACCAGCCGATTTCAAAATATGACTTTTTTGCTTTGCGGCAGTAAAATTTTTTTGACAACACTTAACTTTTTTATATCGTATAATACTTTGTTTTGGACATTTTTCCTTAGATTAAGCTTTGAGTTTAGAGAAGGTATCGGTAAGCATTAATGGGTAGTGAAACAAATTACGACTCAATTTTCGGTCGAATGGCAGTTGAACACGGCCTTTGCACGGACGAGGAGCTTCAGCATTCAATAAAAGAGCTTGAAACTCGCCGCAGCTCTCAACCGATGACGCTTTCCGAGCTTATGGTTGACCTCGGTTTCGTAACGCCCACCCAGGCCGACAGGCTCAGGTCCAAAATTAAGGAAAGTAAAACCGTTACCGAGCAGATACCGGGATACCAGATTCTCGGCAAGCTCGGAAGGGGAGCGATGGCTGTCGTTTACAAGGCAAGGCAGGTCAGCCTCGACAGGACCGTCGCAATAAAAATCCTCCCAAAGCAGCTTAGCGAAAATCCGGAGTATGTTACTCGATTTTATAAGGAAGGCCGTGCTGCCGCCAAATTGAACCACAATAATATCGTCCAGGCCATCGACGTCGGGGAATACAGCGGCTACCATTATTTCGTAATGGAATATGTCGAGGGCAAGACCCTCTACGAGGACCTGGCGGCCGGCAAAATCTTTTCGGAAAAAGAGGCGGTGGAAATTGTCATCCAGGTCGCCAAGGCGCTCAAGCACGCTCACGCAGTCAGCCTCATCCACCGCGATATCAAGCCGAAAAACATAATGATAAACGCAGCTGGTGTAGTCAAGCTTGCAGATATGGGTCTTGCTCGCGAGACCACCGACATCGAGGCTGCCAAAAGCGAAGCCGGAAAGGCTTACGGCACACCGTATTACATTGCCCCCGAGCAGATACGCGGCGAGATGGATATAGACGGCAGGGCGGATATCTACGGTCTCGGCGCTACCTTCTATCATATGGTCACAGGCCGCGTGCCATTTATGGCGGATGACCCATCGGAAGTTTTGCGAAAACATTTGCGGGAAAAGCTCATTCCGCCAGATCACATCAATACCTCTCTCTCAGCAGGTGTTTCCGAAATCATCGAGGTTATGATGGCCAAGAACAGGGATGACCGCTACCAGAATGCGGATGAACTTCTTTCGGATTTGCTGGCTGTCCAGAACGGCCAGATTCCCCTATATGCCCACGAAAAGTTCGATATTTCGATGCTCGAAAAGCTTGAAAGCGGCGATGAGCTTGTCGAAGAGCCCGATACTGTGGATATCGAAAGAGAGCAGACAATTGCCAATTACCGCACTGCAATCGTAATCCTGAGTATTGTCGCTGCTGCTTCCCTCATTGGCCTGATAATTTTAGCAATCGTTTCTCTAAGTTAATTTCCGTTGCCGCGGTTAATACATACCGATTTTTCAGTCTAACAGTATTGTCGGAGTTTATGACAGATTTATCAGGTTTGTTATTGTAATTCGACGGGTGTTCGGGGGGAAAGGAAGAAAAGCCATTTGGAGAGGATAGGGATATTGAGGATTCCTGAGGCTGCGAGAGAATAAAAATTAAGCTGCTGACGATAGTTATCTACATGTTTTTGGGCATACTGAGATGAAACCTTATCGGTTTTGAAATCTATGACAATAAGACCAGACGTAGTTTTGATGAGCATATCTATAATGCCCTGAATCACAATGAATTCACCCGATTCGGTTTGCTCGCCAGCGGAATCGGCAAGCTGACCGGCGGGGAGAGAGAAGGTGAAGGGCCATTCGCGCCAAACTGTGTTAGATTTATCAAGTGCCAAAGAGCCGAGAGGGCTTTTGAAAAATGCAAGTATGGCTTGAGCATCGACAAGAGAAGCGGTCTGTTCCGTCAGGAAACCTTTTTCGAACAGCTGCTTGCGGGTGCTTTGAATTTTTTCGATTGTAACAGGTGAAGTCAAATCAAGCTGGGAAATTAAAAGGTGTGTCGCGGTGCCGATGATGCGGCTGTCAACGATTAATGGTAAATCAGCGGAAAGAAGCGCCGAAGGCGTTCGTTCGAGTGCCCTGGAGTGGTCGAATCTTCTGAATTCGTCGCTGCCGTGCGTCAGTTGTGATATAGAGCGTTTTGCGGGAAGCTTCGAGACAGCGGAAGACTCATACTGCCAGTTAAGGGAGTTTTTTAGGGCGTTTATCAATTGCACCTGCTGAGGTTTGCTTGCTTTTCCAGCCTTGCGTGACGGCTGGGATTTTGTCTTTCGCCAATTGCTGATGCAGTCATTGAGGGAAACCAGTTCGGAATTTTTGTAAAGTTTAAATTTGAACAAGTTTTCATCGATGGCTTGGTCTTCGAGAGATGTCTGGAGACCCGTGTGAATGAATTTCTGGTCACAGAGGGCGTATAGAAGCCATTCGAGGTGACTTTTGCAGGAGCTAAGAAGCCAATCGGGAACGGGATTAGCGGCGACAAGTGAGCCGACAGAAACGATTTTGGAACATTTTTTCGCATCGGCAGAGGCGACGAGGATGAGCTTATCTTTTGCGCGAGTTGCAGCGACGTAAAGAATTCGCATTTCTTCTGCAAGCGAGGCAGCGTATTTTTTATCTGAGATGACCTGATGGGCGAGACTGTTTATTCTGGTGTTTTTCACAAGGTCGATGAGCTGCAGGCCGATTGTATCTTCCGGGTCAGAGAGACAATCACCTATTGTGTCCTGCGTATTAAATTTATTGTTAAGCTCGGCAAGAATGACAACGGGGAATTCGAGGCCCTTGCTTTTATGGACGCTGATGATTCGAACGGCGTTTTCAGCAGCGCTGAGCGGCTCAGCCGGCGCCCAGTCTGCGCCTGACTGCTGGAGCCTGTTGATGAAATCCACGAATCGGGAAAGAGAAAGTGTCGGGCTGTTGGAGGCGAAACCTTCGAACTGGATTGCACGGTCGTGAAGTTTGAGCAGATTTGCACGGCGAAGCTGTCCTGCGGGCAGGGCGGAAACAAAGGAGAGGTATCCGGTCTGTCGAAATATCTGCCATATTAAATCAGCGAGGCTGCCGCTGCGGGAGATTGTTCGCCATTTTTCGATTGTATCGAGACAGGTGGAGAGATTTTCGCGAAGGTTTTTATCGGGACCGTTCGAGGCGAACCAAACCACTTTTTCGTAAAAATCATTTAGGGATTCTTCTTTATCGGCAGCAAGCTTGACGCAAGCGAGTTCGGTATCACTGATTCGGAAGATGGGGCTTCTAAGGACGGCTGCGAGTTCGATATCCTGTCGTGGATTATCGAGGACCTTAAGAAGACACAGCATATCGGTAATTTCTGTAGCTGCGAAGTAGCCGGTTGCTGTGTCGCTTACAGAAGGGACACCGGCAAGTCGGAGGATTTCGAGATAATCGTTGACCCGCTGGGCTGGGGAGCGCATAAGAATTACGATGTCCCTGTATTCGACAGGCCTGAATTTATCAAGCTGTTTATCGTAAATCTGGTAAGGTTTTCCTTCTGCGGGGCCGGTGAATTGTTTGATAAGATTTGCGATGAGGGCGGCCTGGCGCTGCCTTGCTGAATAGGAATCTGAGGG
>JBFZBH010000149.1:0-4762 GCA_041308525.1 Phycisphaerae bacterium
TGCAATCGCAATAAGGATCATCCATTTTCCGAGAGCATGAACACTTTTTTGAAGCGGCGTTTTTTCAGGTTTTACCTCTTTGATAGCCGATGCTATCTTTCCCATTTCTGTTGCCATTGCCGATGCTACGACCACAGCAACTGTTCTGCCGTATGTTATAACGGTGCCCATATACAATAAATTCTTGCGGTCGGCAATTACCGCGTCCGCGGCAATTTTATCGCTATGCTTATCTACCGGCACTGATTCTCCAGTGAGAATAGATTCATTCACCTTCAAACTTGAGACATTTATAATGCGGGCATCTGCCGCTACCTTATCTCCGGATTCAAGAATTAGTATGTCTCCAGGCACTACCTCCGTTGACGGAATCACTTCCACTTTGTTGTCACGTTTAACTCTTGTTTTGGGCGCGGCAAGTTGCTTTAATGCCTCCATGGCTCTTTCTGCGCGTGCTTCCTGAATAAAACCAATAACTGCCATAATCATGATAACCGCAAGTATTACGCTTCCATCCATCACTCCCCCAAGTGCGAATTTAATTATTGAGGCAACGATTAGAATATATACCAACGGATTTAGGAACTGCCTGAAAAAAATAAGAATAAATGGAGTTGCCCTTTTAGTATCAAGCTCATTAACGCCGTATTCCTTAAGGCGTCTGGCTGCTTCACCTGCGGTTAAACCATCATGAGACGACTTCAATATGCTAAGTGTTTCTTCAATACTGATTGCGTGCCATTTTGGTTCTTGATGCCGGTCTGATTTTATATAATCCTTCATAGCGTCATTGCTTTTTTTGAGAATAGAACATTGAGATTCTTTTATCTGTTTTTAACCTGTTTTTTATATAGGTTAGTTTTTTTTTGTGAAAAGTCGAGGTTTTTTTAGTAAGGCGGTGAGATACTCGAAAGTAAAAAAACTCGAAAATCCAAAGTCATATTTTGAGGACAGTTTGAAGACAGTAGAGGAGTATAAAATAAGCAACAATTTGCAAGTGTTTTATTATCAATATGTTGCGAATAATGTTTCTGGAAATAAGAAATAAAGCGGAGAGGTTTATCCTCTCTTGCAAAAAAGCCATAAATGCTTTATTTGAAACGGGTTAGAAAAAAACAAAAAGAAGCGGAGAGGGCGGGATTCGAACCCGCGGTACAGGGAAATCCCCCGTACGACGGTTTAGCAAACCGTTGCCTTCAGCCTCTCGGCCACCTCTCCGGGCAACAGAGAAACTTTACAATATCGGAGATGATAATACAATCAGATTAAGAATGGAAGTAAAATTTTTAAAATAGGTGAAGGTTTAAGAAAGAAGAGGCAAGTGGAAGGAAAAAAGCAGGAGGAAATCTTTGTTTGAATGAATGGGGATAATATAATATAAATACGGAAGAAGAAAGGGTAATTTGGAATAAACATATATGCTGCTTGGAAAATATTCTTTAGGAATAGGCGACAGGTTTGGTCACCAGGGCAAATGGCAGCTTGAGAGCATTATCAGAGCCGAGTCTGAAGGTGTCAGAATCGAGCCTGTGTGGAATAAATCTCACCGAGAACATTTAATCACAGGGACAAAGCCGCAGGAAACTTTCAGGGAAGCTGAACAAACTGTGAAAGCAAAGGGCTGGCAGCACCCGTATTATGTGGATGCCGACCATATCAATAAGGGCAATGCGGATATTTTTATCAAGTGGAGCAATTTTTTTACTCTGGATGTTGCTGACTGGATAGGCAAAAGTACGGGTGAAGAGAGAATTAACGAATTCACAGCAAAATACGAAAAATATTGCGGAGGATTGAGAGTAGAGGGGATTAATGAGATTATTTGTGTTGATGAGAATAAGCTGAAGGCAATCGGCCTAAAATATCTTAGGGCAATAGAGGAAGCCTGTTCTATTTATCGACATATTAAATCCATAAAAGGGGAGGGTAATTTTATTACAGAGATATCGATGGATGAAACCAGTGAGCCGCAAAGCTCTGCAGAACTTTTGTTTATTTTAGCGGCAATTGCAGACGAAGGGATACCGGCACAGACAATAGCACCGAAATTTACAGGCAGTTTTCACAAGGGAGTGGATTATATCGGCGACTTAAATAAGTTTAGAAAAGAATTCGAAGAAGACCTTGCAATAATAAGATTTGCAGTGAAGGAATTTGGACTACCCCATAACCTTAAGCTGAGCATACATTCGGGCAGTGATAAGTTTTCGATATATAAACCGATTAATGAGGCTTTAAAAAAAATCGATGCAGGAGTTCATTTGAAAACAGCAGGGACAACGTGGCTTGAGGAACTGACAGGACTTGCCGAGGCAAGCCGCGAGGGTATATCGATTGCGAAACGAATCTATATCGAAGCTTATAAACGTATTGAGGAACTTTGCGCACCCTATGCCGCGGTTGTGAAAATCGATGAAAAGAGATTGCCGAAGCCTGAGGTAGCAAGCAATTGGAGCAGTGATGATTTTGTCAGTATTGTGCGTAACAATCCGCAATGCGGCAAATACGATGCGAATGTAAGACAGCTTTTGCATTTGTCTTATAAAATAGCTGCAGAGATGAATGATGAATTTACGAATGCACTTGAGCGAGATGAGGAACAAATCGGCCACGGTGTGACTGAAAATCTTTATCAAAGGCATATCAAACCACTTTTTATTGAATAAAAAGGCAAGATTGTTAAGCGGTGTCGGTGGTAAAGAAGGAAATTTTCTCTTGTAAAATTTCGAAGTTTGTTTACTATTCATAGGGTGTTTTTCAGAAAAAAGCAGATGATAGAGGACATTGGAAATTCGAAATTAAATTCAAGAGAAAGTCAAATCATGAAAACAAAAAAAGGCATTCTGCTAATAATCGTTCTGGCGTCGTTAGGCGGCTGTGCAATATCGAAAGAAAACACCAACCTGCCAGAGCAAATGCAGCCGGGACAAATCAAATCGATTATGGTCAAAGTAGCCGACTGGCAGATTGAACACCCAAGCAAACACAATACTAAAGACTGGACGAGCGGCGCATACTTTGCAGGATTGAGTGCGTGGGCGCAAATGGCTGACAGTGACAAATACATCAAAGCCCTGCTGGAATTCGGAAAAGGCAACAACTGGAGGCCGGATGAATACAGGAATTTTTATCATGCGGACAATCATTGTGTTGGTCAGATGTATCTTGAGATGTACTGCCTTTTCAAAGAGCCAACGATGCTCGAGGGCATAAAAGAGAGGTTTGATTATATCCTGGCAAACCGCTCGAAGATCGAGCTTCATATAGGCAAGCAGGCAGGACAGGACAGATGGTGGTGGTGCGATGCGCTGTTTATGGCGCCGCAGGTATGGGCGAGGCTTTCTGCTGTTACGGGCAATTTGAAATATCTCCAGTTTATGAACGAGGAGTGGTGGTACACAACGGATTATCTTTACGATGCCGAGGAGCACCTGTATTTTCGGGACGAGAGCTATTTCAAAAAAAGAGAAGCGAATGGCAAAAAGGTTTTCTGGTCACGGGGCAACGGCTGGGTTTTCGCGGGCATTGCGAGAGTACTCGATGTTATGCCGAAAGATTTTGCGGACAGGCCAAGATACGAGAGGCTTTATAAAGAGATGGCGGCAAAGATAATTGAAATACAGCCGGCGGATGGAATGTGGCATTCGAGTTTGCTGGATCCGGCGAGCTATCCGGCTAAAGAGGCAAGCGGGAGCGGTTTTTACTGTTATGGACTGGCGTGGGGAATTAATCGAGGCCTTTTAGACGAAAAAATATATCTGCCTGCGGTTATGAAGGCTTGGAAAGGACTTGTAAGCTGTGTTCACCCGGACGGCAAGCTCGGATATGTTCAGCCGATTGGCGCTGACCCTCGGCAGGTCGATGCAAATCAGACGGAGATTTACGGAGTAGGTGCATTTCTTTTAGCGGGAAGTGAAGTATATAAGATTGCGGTCAGAAACGGCGAAACGGCAAAAATGATTTCGGTCACCAATCCGATAATCGAATTCAGAGACAGCGAGACAATAGGTTTGCCTTGGGTGGAGGTCAAAAAGACGGTTGAGGGATTGACAGAGGAGAATGCGGCTGTTTTTGATTTTAAGACAAACAGGCTGCTTGTGACAGAGATAACTGACGAAGGAAAAAATTCACAGTTACTTTTCCAGACTAATCTTGCGGCTGGCGAGAGAAAAAATTTCTGGCTGATGAAGATGCCGCAAGGTATGAAAAAACCGGTGAGCGAGGCGAGGACATATTGCAGGTTCGTGCCGGAGAGGAAGGACGACTTTGCATGGGAAAATGATATGGCAGCGTTTCGGATGTATGGGCCGGCGCTTGAGGACGAGACAATTACCAGTGGAATAGACGCGTGGGGTAAGTGTGTTCCGTATCCTGTCATAGATAAATTTTATAAAAGCGGGGACTATCATACAAATCACGGAGAGGGCGGCGACTTTTACAAGGTGGGCAATACTTTAGGCTGCGGCGGGGCTGCCCCATTTATGAACGGGAAGATAATATTGCCGAGGAATTTTAAGGAGTGGGAAATAATTTCGAACGGCCCGATTCGGTCGATATTCGAATTAACGTATTTTTCGTGGAAAGCCGACGGCAGAACGGTAAGCGAAAAGAAACGCATTTCAATAGATTTGGGAAGCAACTTGAATAAAATCGAATGCACGTATTCCTGCAGCAACAAAGAACCGCTGCCAATCGCGGCAGGTATAGTTTTGCAGCCGAGCAGCAGGGGAAAATTTACGGAAGTGAAAAATATAATCGGGTA
>JBFZBH010000150.1:0-4759 GCA_041308525.1 Phycisphaerae bacterium
ATTTTTATTCCCGGATTTTGAGGCAGCTTATCGAACTGCTGCTGAAGAATCCTGAAAAATTTTTCGTTATCAGGCCAGATGATACCGCCATCTTCGGGCATAGGTGTATCGATGGAATGCAGAAACCGCCTCATCGACCTTTTATCAATCTTCTCAGCCTGTATCCCAAGCCCGAGCTTCTCGACATATTGAGCATTGATTATCTGCTCATACTGTCCTTCCACCGGAACAAGCAGCATCTTTTTCCTAAAGTAAAGGCATTCACTAATCAGCGAAAAACCAGCAGAGGCCGCTATCCCGCCGCAGCCAGCAAGGTCCTGCAGAAAACCTTCCGTCGAGCGATCTTTAAGAATACAGTTGCCGATTTTCGCATTTTCATTAAAACCATAAATTACAAATTTCTTTTTAGAAAATCTCGAAAGGACCTCCAGCAGTTTTTCCTTGCCGTACGAAGTGGTAACATAAAGCAGGATATAATCGCCATTGTTTGCCTTAAGCTCTGTAACAATCGGCCTTACAATCGGCGGCGCTAAAACAGCTTTTTCATTTTTCAGCGGCGCATTGAAAAAACTGAATACAATATATGCATCCGCCCCGAAATAATACGACTTGGTCACGGCCTGCGCCGTAAGACGCGGATAAAAATTTCTTATCCTGTGCTCCAGTTTGCATACCGTCAGTATATGCTCGTTGTCGATGCTTATAAACGGCACCTTTTTTACAAACGCCCACCACGCTGTGAATGGTTCGAAATCCGTCAGCACAATGTCCGGATCGAAAGGTTTAAAATGTTTCTCGAAGAGCGCCTTGTTTTCCCTCACTGCATCCGGGATATCCATAAATGTTTTCTTTATCGTTCGAAGAGGCGCGACCTTGCCCTTGTGATATGCAAACGATAGGCTGAATCCCCCCTTCACACGTTCGCCGAAATACTGCTTAAGATAAACGTAAGATTTCTGAGATGCCGCAAAAATTACATCACAGCCGGCATCGATAAGCCTCTGGCCTATCAGGTGCGCGCGGCTGCTGTGTCCGAATCCCTCACCTGCCACTGCGTAAATTATCCTGACCAATACAAGCGTTCCTTAAAAAACTACATGCTGCTGGTTTCGAGATAGTTTAACACAGCCTCGATGATTTTACCAGCAGCAGGTGCCGCTGCCGCACCGCCTGTATAGCCCTTGCCAAGTCTCTTATTCGGCTTGATTACTGTTACTAAAACCAAAACCTTTGGATCTTCCGCCGGCGCTCCCCCTATGAACGATGCCGCATAATCCTCGTCAGAATATCCCCTCTGGTTCTTTAGCGGAAGCTGTGCTGTCCCCGTCTTGCCGAACACCTGCCATTTTTTAAGTTTCGCCTGTTTTCCCGTCCCCTCGTTGACAACACCAACAAGCGCTTCCCGTATAATCCAGTTTGCTACATCAGGATGTATTATATATTCAGGTACCGGCTGCTGATGCTGTTTTACGATATTTCCGCTGCTGTCAACGACCGCCTGCACGACATACGGTTCGATTTTGTATCCCCCGTTCGCAAGTATGCAGTAGCCTTTCAGAAGCTGCAGCGCTGTTGTGGATATTTCCTGTCCGAAAGGTATTCTTGTTACGCTGTATCCTGTCCATTCTCCGGGCGGACGAAGCTTCCCTTCAGCTTCGCCGGGCAAATCCACCCCTGTCTTCGAACCGAAACCGAATGCGGTCAATCCCTGGTAAAGTTTTTTCGCCCCAAGTTTCTGCCCGATTTTCGCCATCCCTATGTTGCTCGATTCCACCAGGATCCCCCGCACTGTCATCGAGCCGTACCTGTGATTGCCGTATTCACCGATTCTTCCGAATCCCTTGCCGCGGTAAACACCGTTCTCGCAGAAAATCTTTTCGCTGGTGCTCAGCACTTTATTTTGCAGCGCAATCGATGCGACGACGGGCTTTATCACACTGCCCGGCTCGTACTGGTCGCATATAGTCCTGTTGCGGACACGCGGCATATCAGATGGCCGAATCGTCTTGTTCGGGTCGTAATCCGGCAGTGAAACAAGAGCTAGTATCTTGCCTGTCTTTGGCTCAATCACCACCGCAGAAGCCGATTCTGCCTGAAAACTGGTCAAAGCCTTCATCAGCTCAACTCGTGTAAATTCCTGTATGGCGGAATCAATCGTCAAAATCACACCGCAGCCGTCCTTTAGCCGCGCCGTCTGTTCCTTAAGACGCACAGGCCTGCGCAGAACATCCGCAAAAACAATGTTTTGCCCTTCATCGCCGGTAAGATCCTTATCATATTTCAGCTCGACCCCCTCCTGTCCTTTGTTGTCATCACTTGTAAAACCGACTACATGCGACGCAAGAGGCCCCATGGGATAATACCGCTGCCAGTACGAATGAATGGAAATACCGGGTATTTTAGATGCCTGTTTGCATTCCGCTTCGCTCGCTCCGGCCTTGATTTTGGCGTATCCGGGATTCTGGCTGCTTTCTATAATTTGAAATATCCTGTCCGCATCTATACGCAGAATTTTAGATAACTTTTGCGATACGCCTTCGAGGTCCTTGATTGCCCGCGGTTCGGCAAATATTACTTGTATTTCGTTGCTCGCTGCCAGCACTCTGCCTTTGCTGTCGAGTATTACCCCTCTTTGCGGCTGCTGTATTACCCATTTCTGTCTTTGCTTGGCGCTCTCGGAGCTGAAATAATCGCTCTCTAATAACTGCAGATAAACGCATCGCGCCGCCAGGCAGAAAAATCCTGCTGTCAGCAAAACAAAAAGAACGTTGCTTTTACGGATGTCTTTCAGGTTTCAACCACTATTTCGGATATAATAAATTTGCTTTAACCGCTAAACTTAAGGCTGATTTTCCCTGTCGATCGATCTCCATACCGATGCGGGGCTTATCAGGCTCTCTACCTGGATTTGTGCCTTGCCGAGCTGCTGTCTGATGCGGTTCTGTTCGGCTTTGCATACAGAGAACTTGTAATACATCCTGTTGTTGACGCTTCGAACGTAAACCGCCCCGACCAGAACAGCCGTAATGACAAAGACAACAATAATGAAATATACACGGTGCATCACAAACCGCTGAGTTCAAAAATGACTTCGGACAATCTTTTTATTTTGCCGGCAGCTTCAGCTTCATCCCGACCGTCAGGCTGTCCTCATTTGTCAGCTTGTTCAGCGCAACGATTTCATCGTATCTGCTTCCGTCTCCGAGCTTCGAAGCTGCTATCTTCCAGAGACTGTCGCCCTCGACCACAACATATTCTCTTGTCCCGCTCGAAGTGCCGCCTGTTGTGCCGCTGCTGATGCCTGATGTGCCTGTGCTTGGCGGCGCACTTGTCGCCTGGCTTGCCGAATTAGTTCCATCCAGCGGCGGTATCACAAGCTTCTGGCCCACGAAAATCTCATTTGCCGACCTTAGTGTACTCTTGTTGGCAGAGAATATCTTGTCGATGTTGACCTTCCTGTTGCCTTCTTTGGGGCCATAAAACTTAATCGCTATGGATGCAAGACTGTCACCCGACTGGACCGTATAAGTCCTCGGGGCTGATGTCTGAACGGTCCCAGTAACCTGATTTCCCGTCGTCTGAATTGGCCCGGATGGAATGCCGGTATTGCCTGTTGGAGTAATTGTCACATTCCCCTGCTGATTATTTTGCGCAACTCCCGGCGGCGGCTGAATCTGTCCTGCGCCGGTATTGCTTACCAAATTGGTGCCGGGGGTATTTCCAAGATGCATTGATGTCCTCGTGTCATTGCCAGCAGGATTCACCGGCTGAATATTTTGCTGATTTAAGACGTCACGCTGCGCACCGCCTAACGCCGGATTTTCCTGCTGCCTGCCTGCCATCAGTTCCATACCCTCTGCCGGCGGTTGGTCGCCTTTCTTGAAACCAGGCAAACCGTTCACTACAAATGCAATTATAAATATTACTACCAGCCCCAACAGTAATCCAATTTTTGCTTCCGAAGTCATTTTTGAACTCCTTTTCTTTTTTGTTTCCTTTATTGTCTTTCGGCTATTCGAAGCTTCGCGCTTCTCGCTCTTATATTTTCAATTATCTCCTGCCTGTCCGGCACAATAGGCTTTTCCGTTATCAACTTATAAATCCCTTCCTTCCTGTTTTTCCTGAAATTCTCTTTTACCATCCGGTCTTCGAGGCTGTGATAGCTTATCACGGCTATCTTGCCGCCCTGCTTGAGGACATCCGGCGATGCTTCAAGAAACTTCCCGAGATTTTCCAGCTCATTATTGACTGCGATTCTAAGCGCCTGAAATGTTCTTGTCGCGGGATGTATCCTCCTGAAGCCCGCCCCGCCCCGGCGGCTCAAAGCCCTGCTTACTATATTCGCCAGTTGACCAGTTGTTGTAACCTTCTGCTTCTTTCGACTTTCTGCTATAAATCTTGCAATCCTCCTTGACGCCCTTTCCTCGCCAAATTTATATATCAAATCAGCTAATTTTTTTTCATCCGTATAATTAATTATATCGGCAGCCGTCCTCTCTAATCTTTTGTCTATTCTCATGTCCAGCGGCATGTCCTGCTGAAAGCTTAATCCTATCTGCCAATCCGTCAGCTGTCCGCTGCTTATGCCCAGGTCCGCCAGGATAAAATCCGCTTTCCCTGCCCTGAGCTCTTCAAGTTTCTCCTTTATCCGCAAAAAATTCTCGCAAACCAGTATTTTTCTGCATTTTAGGCCTTTTAACCGCTCTTCGGCCTCTTTTATGGACTTTTCATCCACATCGAACCCGATGATAAGCCCTTC
>JBFZBH010000151.1:0-4752 GCA_041308525.1 Phycisphaerae bacterium
ATGCACGAGATGAAGCTCATCGTTGACCTTATGTATCAGGGCGGTATGAGCTATATGAGATACAGCATATCGAACACGGCTGAGTACGGCGACCTTACCAGAGGACCGAGAATCATCGATGCCGGGACAAGAGCCGAGATGCGGAAAATCCTTTCTGAGATAACCAGCGGCAAATTTGCAAAAGAATGGGTGCAAGAATATAAAAAAGGACTTAAGAAGTTCACTAAATTATACGACAAAGATTATAACTGCAAACTTGAAAAAGTAGGCAGGAAACTGCGTAAAATGATGAAATGGATCGATGTCAAAGAAGTATAATTTAGAGAGCTAAAATATGCGAAAAAATGCCACAATTATCGGCTGTTACGTGAAGTACCCGATTATTTGTTCAGTTGCTGCGTTGTTAGTTATCGGCCTTTCCGGCTGCAGCATCGTCGAATTCTCCCAGAAGGACACAATTCCGTATAATACCGATATTATGAGCGGATACCTTCGGACGGGTCTGAAGATAAGCAGCTCTGCGGATGTCATCGAGGAGATGGGCCTGCCGGAATATGAGCTTTTCAGCCAGACCAAATCTGCTGTTGCAAGCGCCGGGCAGAGCAAAGACGGCAACAAAAAGTGGTTCAAGATGACTGTGTTCGGGGAAACAGGGCCGAACGCGCAGAGAAAATATATCCTCATCGCCGACGAACGGCCAAGGACATTGATGGCATCGCCGAGGGCCAGCGCGATATTCGAATGTCAAACGATACTCGACAAAGAACTTGCGTCCAAGCCATACAGCAGCGAGTCGGCGAAGCTTGTGGCGGTGCTGCAGCAAATCAAGGACAATGCCCTCAAAGATTTCAAGGAAGTGAACAAAGACAATAATGTTTTGGCGGTATGCACAGGCATCGCCAACCAAGCGCTTTCAGCGGCGCTAACGCACATGCAGGCATCACCGGCTGCGGCGGCGAAACTTAACAGCGTCGAGGGCGTGCCGTTCAGCAATATGAGCTTCAACAAGGGGCTGATTCAAATGGGCATCGAATACGACCTTGTAACCGTCAAGATACAGATGGGCTCGATTGTCGAGAAGCTGAAAATAACGCGGGAAAAAGACCTCGAGACAATAGAAACAGAAGCGTGGTAAAATTTGTCTTTCGCGATCTAAACCAATTCTGTCCATTCACTGAAGAACAGAGATTCCTCCTATTCACCTTCTATCTTGACTACACGAGTCAGCACGATATTGATGCCTTGGTGAGCTGATCGGGAAAAATCCTAAATCCTAATATCTAAATCCTAAACAAGGACAAATGACCAAAATCCCAATTCATCTATAAACACATTTATTTCAAGACAGGTTTTGTGATGGGGGCAGGCAGGATCAACGTGAATAGCTGATAAAAAAAAAGGAATGAGCAGGTCTGTAAGCCGAGTTCTGTCTGGGACGGTCATCTGACTTGGCCGGCCGTTTCCGGACGGCTCGAGCAACCTACCCGCTGTGTCTGTCCGGGCCGAACAGCGTCCCCGCACTTGTTCGGCTCGTATGTGCGAGTCAAACAGGTGCGGGGAACAAACAGCATATTTGGTCTTGCAGGCGGTGGGGTTTTCCCTGCCGGCCCTGTCGCCAGAGCCGCGGTGCGCTCTTACCGCACCATTTCACCATTGCTCCCGCTGTTTTGTTTTCACAAAGTGCGGGGGCTGTGTATTTTCTGCGGCACTTTCCCTTCCCGTAAAAAACGGGAGGTGGCTGTTAGCCATCACCGCGCCCTTTCCTGCTCGGACTTTCCTCCCCCGTTTATCCATCCCTAAAAGGGATGTCGGGGGCGACCATCCAACCTGCGCATTCCATTCTTTATGAACTTTTTACTAATAGTATTATACCAGATTTCGAGCCGAAGTTCGCAAAAAAACAAACCATTATGTGGAATTTTCAATATCTTCTGGTATAATTTAAAAAATTGTATTTCGAGAGTATCAGTTAAAAAATATGCAAAAAATTGAAACAGTTAGCA
Organism: Phycisphaerae bacterium; assembly: GCA_041308525.1. Taxonomy (GTDB): domain Bacteria; phylum Planctomycetota; class Phycisphaerae; order Sedimentisphaerales; family Anaerobacaceae; genus Fen-1359. Next base: position 2,004 of record JBFZBH010000151.1, read on the forward strand.
GTCTATCCAACAATCTCTTACAGCAGGAGCTAATAGACCATCCTCAAGCTGATATAGGCGAGAGGCCGTCTCATTATGCAGACCGCATTGGCAACTGGTATTCCTCAAACGTCTCGATTTCTTATAGAAAAACATTGGGCCAGTACTTCACGCCTGTTGAAGTTGCAGACTTTATGGCGTCGTTATCATCATCATCTAAAAATATTATCAGAATCATCGACCCGGGTGCAGGCACCGGCATTTTATCCTGTTCTGTCTGTGAACATTTAGCAGGTCTGCAAAAAAGACCTTCAGAAATAATCCTCGACGTATATGAATCAGATATGCGCCTCTGTGAAGTCCTAAATAAAACACTTTCCCATTTATCCGCATTCATCAAAGAACAAGGTATATCCTTAAATTTTACAATCCACAGCGCGGACTTTATTTTAAGTAAAGCCGATTGGCTCCGGCAAACACCGTTATTTCCTCGCCACCGCAGCGAAGAAGGTGAATATGATATCTGTATTGCCAATCCGCCATACTTCAAATTGCAAAAAACAGATATCAGGTCAAAGGCAGCATCGAGCGTTGTTCACGGACAGCCGAATATTTACGCTCTGTTTATGGCCATTTCTGCATCAATCCTGAAGGAAAATGGAGAACTAATATTTATAACTCCTCGAAGTTTCACATCAGGCATTTACTTTAGATTATTCCGTGAGAAATTTTTTGAAACAATGAGACCAGAACACATTCATATTTTCGAGTCAAGGCGAGATGCTTTTAAAAAAGAAGGCGTCCTTCAGGAAAACATCATCATCAAGGCCAGGCGCGAGCAAAGCTGGCAGGCTCATCATAAAAACTGCCGGATAACAATCTCTTCCAGTACAGGAGCGGAGGATATAAAAGAATCCAGGCAAAAAATTATTCCTCTAAAAACAGTTCTAGATATAAAAACCAAAGAAAAGATATTGAAAATACCGACTAACGGTCGAGTTGCAAGAGACGTACGAATAATACAACAATGGACCGGCTCATTATTAAGTTACGGATTAGAAATTTCCACGGGGCCGATAGTCGCATTCAGGTGCACACGTTATATTTATTCCAAAGAACAACCAGGCAAGACTTATGCGCCATTGCTATGGATGCAAAATATCAAGCCTATGAGCGTATTATGGCCAAATCTGCACACAAGGAAACCGCAGTTTATCGAAATACGTGATGATTCGCTGCGCCTGATGGTCCCGAATAAAAATTATGTTCTTATTCGAAGATTCAGCGCCAAGGAAGAACCTCGCAGACTTATCGCAGCTCCTTTCATAGGCAAAAATTTCTCCGCCGAACTGCTCGGTCTCGAAAATCACCTGAATTATATTTACCGACCAAAAGGCTCCCTTACGGAACAAGAGGCCTGTGGCTTGGCTGCTTTGTTTAACAGCACTCTGATGGATTCCTATTTTAGAACATTGAACGGAAACACTCAGGTTGGCTCAATTGAGATTAGAGCTATACCTTTGCCGCCAATAGAAATTATATCAGAAATCGGACAGATAGTTATGTCGCAACAAATCAAACCGGATGATATTGATACACTTATTAACGCCTTTCTAAAGGAGAGGAGATCTAAATAACATGCCCAAAAACAAAATTCGAGAGGCGCAAAAGATTTTAAAAGACCTCGGATTGCCTGCAGAACAACAAAATGCAATGTCTGCTTTGACTTTGCTTGCCTTAACCAGCATAGGCCGCGGTGATGACTGGAAGAAAGCATATCGCAAAAGCCTTACGATAACAAAAGGGATAATGACATTCATCGAAAAAGAATATAAAAAGAAATACGCGCCCAACACAAGAGAAACATTTAGAAGGCACGTTTTACATCAATTCGTTCAAGCAGGAATAGCCGATTTCAATCCGGACAATCCAGAGCTGCCGACCAACAGCCCCAACGCTCACTATGCAATATCAGAGGCAGCATTGAAAGCTGTTTTCGCCTATGGAACGAATGAGTGGAAAGAAGCTTGCAGGAATTTTAAGGCATCAAAAGGAAGTCTTCTCGAAATTTATAGCAATAAGAGGGAATCAATGCTCGTTCCTGTTACTTGTGCGAATGGGCGGGAACTAAAACTTTCCCCCGGCAAACATAATGAGCTCCAGGCCGCGGTTATTAAAGAATTTGCGCCGCGGTTTGCGAAGGGGGCACGGTTATTATATTTAGGCGACACCATAAAGAAAAATCTCTATCTTGAGAGTGGTCAACTGGAAAAATTAAATGTCTCCATAACAGAGCACGATAAGCTCCCCGATATTATATTATACGACACAACGCGAAACCGTCTTTTGCTTATCGAAGCCGTTACATCACACGGCCCTGTTACACCGAAAAGATTGGTTGAATTGAAGGAAATGTTTTCGAAGTGCCCTTTAAAAACAATTTTTATAACTGCATTTCCCGATTTTGCCACATTCCGAAAATACATTAAAGAAATAGCATGGGAAACGGAAGTATGGATTGCCGAAATTCCCGACCATATTATTCATTACAACGGCGATAAATTTTTATCCCTCTGATTTATACAGCTATTAGTTCGGCGGCGGTGACGCTGCATTTTTGGCGCTGACGGACCTGCTCGACGAAGGCCTCGAGGCGCGTGGTGAGGGTAGGATCTTCCTGGCCGTCGAAACTTAGGCTCAAGATCGGTATATTATCACAATCAGAGCTTATTTTTTGCGTCTGGGCGCTGACAATCGTCGAGGGCATACA
>JBFZBH010000152.1:0-4710 GCA_041308525.1 Phycisphaerae bacterium
GCACACGTTTAATATCCGGCCCCACATCTATAGGTGCGCTCCGAAGATGGATAGATTTAAATCGGGAGCTGTCCTCTTCGACCCAATAGACGTAACCTGGCCTGGTCTGATTCAAAAAACACTCCAGCTGCGAAATAATTTCGCTGCATCTGTTGGCGTAGCGAATTGTCTCGAATTTTACATCGACTTCCTTTTTGCTGTGTGCAAATTTCGATAATTCCATACGCAGTCTTTTGAGATGCTCGGAGAGAATATCGTCGAAGATATTTTTGCTGCACCGACCTACTGTTTCATCTTTTGAGGAATCATACCAGTTTCGAACCTGTTTGAAAAAATTGTCCGCAGCCCTGCCGGCGGCCGGTATGATTTCGATTGCGTCTTTTGCGCCAATGAAAGATAGAAAGCCTTTGTGTTTTGCGGGATTGTAAAGCTCGTTAAAAAGGCGTTTCAGACTGTAGCTGCTCAAATCGATTCCGAAAAGGTCTTCCGCGACATGCTCGATATTGTGCGCTTCATCGATAATTACAAATTTGTAATCCGGCAGCAGCGAAAAACCCCCCTCTTTTAAAATAAGGTCGCTGAACAAAATGGAGTGATTTGCGATAACAAGGTCGGCAGTGTCGAGCTGGCGTCTTGCCTGCTGATAAAAACAGCCGCCGAAGTATTGGCAGTTTCTGCCCGCACAGTTGCCGTGTTCACTGTTAACGGCCTCCCACGTCCTGCTGGAAGGTGAAAACGGGATATCTGAAAGAGTGCCGTCTTTTGTTTGGCTCGCCCACTTTGAAATCTCATCCAGTTCCGACGAATCTTCGAACAGCGTAATCGCCCTGCTTGCAGAAAATTTAAGCCTTCTTTTGCAAAGGTAATTTCCCCTGCCTTTCGCAAGCACCGCCCTGAAGCTGACAGGCAGGTTCTCAGCAAGAAATGGTATATCTTTATTGATTAGCTGCTCCTGCAGAGTGATTGTGTATGTGCTGACAACGACTATCCCTTTTTTGTCCGCAATCTGTTCTATCGCCGGCACAAGATATGCGAAGGATTTGCCAATTCCGGTCCCGGCTTCTATGGCAAGATTATTATTGGTTGAAAAAGAGTTTCGGATTCGGCGTGCCATTTCGAGCTGCTGGGGCCTGCATTCGAATGAAGGAAATTTTTTTGCGATAATACCGTCGGCCTGGAACGCAGATAGAATGCCGGCACAATGACTGTGATGATTTTCTATAGATCTGCCCTGTTCCATTAAAGAATTATTTTCACACGCAATCGAAGACTCTCAGCACTAAATATTTCAACTTCCATTAATGCCAAACGTTACCTCGACGAGCGTGTTTCGTCAATAATTTTCTTCAGGCTGCTGATTGTTTTATCATTAGGCGCTGATTGGACAGCCAAATCAATCGCCTGCTGGGCCTTGGCCATCTGGTCTGTCTGTAAACAGATATAGGCCGTCAGGTATAAAATTTCCGGCTTGAGGCTTTCTGCAACAGATTTGTCCAGATCTTTCATTCTTGCTTGGAACTTATTTTGGTCGGCAAGCAGCTTCGAAATGTCCTGTTTTACCTTCGCATAATCAGGGGAAACTGCTAAACCAGCCGCGAGCATTTGTGAGCTGCTAAGATACTCTCCCGCCGCAAAATATGCCAGCGCCTTTCCGACAAATCCCGAAGGCTCAAGGGGCTTGTAGAGTGTAGCATAAGTATAAGCATCAACAGCCTGATAGAATTTACCTTCCTCCATCAGCTTCCGGGCTGTTTGCATTTTTTCTTCAAATTGCTGATCGAACAGGCTGGCTTCCTTTACGATTTTTTTCGGCCGTTCAGGCATCTCTTCTGTTTTTAATACAGCAGCAGGAGCAGAACCGCCCTTCTGTCCTGAAGAAGTCTCCCTTCTGGCTGTCCTGTCCTGAGAAGGTTTTTTCCCGGTCGGCATTTCGGTTTCTTTCAGTCGAGCCTGCCAATTATCAGATACGGCCTTTTCAATAAGCTTGTTGGCTTCCTCTCTGTCTTCCTGATCTTTAAGAATCTTTCGAATGGTTTCAAGTTCGGCATTCGTCTGTTCTGAAGTTCGGGTTGTTTCAACGGCCTTGGCAGTCGGCTTCGGTATCTCGAATGGTTTTAATATGTCGATATCTATTTTAGTCTTGTCAGCCGTAAATTCAGGCGGCTGCTGCGGCACAATTATTTTATCCGATGTCAGTATCTGCTCTGCAGATTCACCAAGAGGCATCAACTTCCGTTCATTTCTATAGCCCTCTACGCGATCCAGCAAAGTGTTTCGATAACTATATCCGCCAAGAGGCACAAGAGCCGAAGAAGCAGCCTGAGGCGTTATTGTCTGAAACGGCGATACAATAAATGTGTTACTGCCTTCAGACGACCTTATTTTTTCGGAAGGCTGTCTGGTTATAGCTAAAGTTCCGACATCAGTGGTCCCCAAAGGAGAGCGGGTGCGGGAATAAAACGGCTCGCCCGCCGGTGTCGAATATCTTAGAAAATCATCTGTCGATGAAGATGGCAGGGCCGCTCTGAAATCTCGCGGTGCAGTATAAGGAACAACACCCCTGAACTCTTTTCCGCCGCCTACATTTCCTGTCACAAGCATATTTCCGTAATTGGGATTATACCGCGTTGATGGAATCAGGCTTCTTGTACGGCTGCTCACCGGTGATGTAAATGATCCCATCGGCCCGCCTGAGGCCGGTCCGGTCAGACTGCCGCTCTGACCGCCTGACAGACCTGAAAGACCTTGTATCTGAGCATAAGCCGGGTTAAAAGCAGGCACCGTTATCATTATGGCGAGCACCACAATGTGCATTGTAATACCTGCAGGCGTCTTATTGAACTTTAATATATCCCTCTTCATATTTCTTCTTACCTCCCGTTCTTCCAATATGTTCACTATCGAGAGTATTTTTTTCATTTTGCACCATTCTTTTATCAGCTATTCTTATACTTCGGTTTTTCGGCCCACCCGAGCTTGGCAGCGAGTGTGTCCCATTCGTTTCGAATCGGATTATTTACTACCAGGAAACTATCCTTGTCTTTTCCTACCAAAACCTGGTCTCCGGTCTTGAGGTTATGTGATATTTGTCCATCGATGGAAACAGTTGTGCCGTCATTTACTTTGAGGCCGACAACCTCGATTTTACTGTCAGCGTTAATAACAATCGGCCTGAAACTCAGCGAATGCGGGCAAATCGCCGTTACCACAACAGCCTCCATTTTAGGAGAAATAATAGGTCCACCTGCCGATAGGTTGTAGGCAGTCGAACCTGTGGGCGTGGCAATTATCAGCCCGTCGCTTACGCACCCTGCAAGCGGAAGTCCGTCAACTTTTATCTTCAGCTCAATCATCCTGAACGGAGGGCCGGCTGTTACGAATACATCATTTACGGCCTTAGAGCTGAAAATCTCCCGCCCCCCTCGAATCAGCCGGCAGTTGAGCATCATCCGTTTTTCAACGGATATTTTCTCACTTATTATATCGTTAAAATACTTTTTTATCTCGCTTACGCTGAATTCTGCAAGGTATCCGAGCTTGCCGAGGTTGATTCCTATTACGGGCACCCTGCTCTTGCTCAATAATCTTGCGGCTGCGATGATGCTGCCGTCGCCCCCGAAAACAACTGCGAAATCGCAGCTTTTCAGGATTTTCGGGCTGCATTTTGTAAGGTTAAAATGACCAATGATTTCAGCCTTGTTTTTAGCAAAGTCGATAAATTTTCTAACCGCCGGCCCGACTGCGGTTTTTTTTGGGTCGGTCAGAATTAGCAGTCTTAACGATTTTCGACTCATCGTTCACCTGTCCTTACAGTTTTCGGATGCCTGCGCCTGTTATTTATCGGCCGTTGCTGTCTGTATATATTGCTTGACCAGGCGCACAATATTATCGGCGCTTATGCCCGCCTCCATAAGCTGTTTTGACCGCGAATTTCGTTCAAATATTTTGTCCGGCACGCCCAGTATTTGAACCTGGTTTGCTATGAGCTTTCCTGTTTTTTGGGCCCTTTCGGGCAGTTTCGCCGCTGCAAGCTCCAAAAGAGCCGAGCCGAACCCGCAGGATGCGCTGTGGTCTTCGATTGTTACGATATGTTTTCCCTCTTCGAGCAGCGAAAGAATATCTGTGTCTATCGGGCTGGCAAAACGTGCGTTTATGACATCAACCTCGATATCTTCCTCGTTAAGTGCCTTTGCTGCCGCGAGTGCCTGATTAAGAAGAGCTCCGTAGCTTACAATAGCGACGCTTGAATTTTCGGATTGTCTGACAACAACACTCTTGCCCCTTTTGAAGGGCTGATTGCATGCCGACATATCAACATCATCCGGCGGAACATAATCTTTCGGATACCTGATGGCGACAAACTTGTTTTCTGACAGCGCATATTCGAGAGCAAGTTTCAGTTCGGCGCCATTCGCCGGTGCAGCAAGTATCGCATTCGGAAGCATCCGCATAAACCCAATATCCATCAGCCCGTGATGAGTAGGACCATCTGAACCAACTAATCCTGCCCTGTCGATGCAAAAAAGTACTGGAAGGTTTTGAAGCGCGACTTCCTGAAAAATCTGGTCGAAAGAACGCTGAAGGAACGTCGAGTAAATGCAGACAAACGGACGCAATCCTGTCTTTGCAAGCCCTGCTGCTGCTTCGACTGCCATGCTTTCTGCGATACCGACATCATAGAACCTGTCAGGGAATCTTTTTGCAAATTCC
>JBFZBH010000153.1:0-4736 GCA_041308525.1 Phycisphaerae bacterium
TTTTGATCTTCCTATTGCAGGCGCAACGGGGCATATACAGCTTGATGGCGGAGTAATGAAATGTACCACTATAAATGGCTTTACGATAAGGGCCGGCGGCAGCGGCGACATAACAAACGGCGAGCTTCAATTAACTGGTGAAGTGAACAGCCTGCCGAGCTTCAGCGGCTGGGGAATCTCAGGCGCATTAATTTTCAATTATAACAGCGGCACTAATATTACAACTATAACAGCAGACCCGCAATATTCACCGATAGCGCATCATCCAAATCCTTCGAGCGGGGCTGCAGATGTGGCGGTGAACATTACAGAGCTTCGCTGGACACCGCCGCAATGTGCTGTAACACAGGACTTTTATTTCGGCACAAGCTTCGATGGGGTTAATAATTCGACAACACCGACAGTGGCTGATTTAGCTGGAACAGCTACGAGTGTTGCAACTCCGGAAATCCTTGAAAGGAACACAACATACTACTGGCGTATCGATGCCGACTGCGGCGGCGGCGGATTGCGAAAAGGCAATGTGTGGTCCTTTACCACAACTAATATGGTGCAATTTTGCGACAATTTCGATGTCGAGCACGACTATATGACGCTGGGGACATCAGGAACATACTGGGATGGCATAATAGGCAAAGATTACATTTACACACTTGCCACAGATTATAATACAGGCGCCGGCGTATTATTTTTCGAATCTGCAGGCGGTGCCTGGGCAGATGCCAGCCAGGGTGCACTATTATATAAGGAAATTGTAGGAGACTGGATTGCAACAGTTGAACTTACAGATTATTCAGGTTTATGGACACCAGATCATCCCGATGCGGTGATGTATAACAACTGCGGAATTATGGCAAGAGTCGGCGATCTGGCAGCAGCAGGAGCAGGAGAGGACTGGTTCTCGATTGATTTCTTCCCATTATACAGTGTCGGCATATCGGTAAGATGGAACGATAATGGAGTCCGAACAGATGCTGCAAGCGAAACGAGGGAAGGCTGGGGAGCAGGAAGATGGCTGAAGCTGACACGTACGGGAAACACTTTCGATGCATATTCGAGCCACAACGACGGCCTGACATGGGAGCGCAATCCCAATATGCCGCGAGTGCGGACGGATATGGCGGGACTTCCTATGCAGGTAGGCATTCATCATGCTACATTCTCCGGCTCTGCCGGTTACGGCGAGTTCGATAATTTCTGCATCAGCCGCCAGCCAACAGAAAAGGCTTACAGCCCACTGCCGACAAGCGGCGGGACTATGGACCTTATGTCCGGGATTATAAGCTGGGCGCCTGGTGATTTTGCCGGCAGCCACAATGTTTATTTCGGCAGCGATTACAATGATGTCAACGACGCAACGACCGGCGACCCTGAATACAGAGGACCCGGCAATGTCGAAGGGCCTGATGCTTCGGGCAGGTTCAGCTACAAAGCTGGACAATTTGAGACACTTGTCATCGGCAATACATATTACTGGCGCATCGACGAGGTTAATACTCCGACTGTCTGGAAAGGCAGCACTTGGAGATTCACAGTTCAGGACTACACAACAATAGATGATTTCGATCGCTACGTCGATACCGGATTTCCCGTCGCGGATTCAACACTGAGAAAGACCTGGATAGACGGCTACTGGGGAATCAACTGGGTTACTTACACAAGCTCAAACGGCTCGTTTATCCAGCTAAACAAGACCGTAAAACACGGCGGAGCCAAATCAATGAAGTTCTACTATGATAATGACGGTTCAATCGGCTGGATGGTTGAACTTTATAACTATGACCCGCAGTACGTTTATACTGCGCCGAAGTATTCTGAAGCAGTTGCTGCGATTGATGATGCTGCAAGATTAAATACATCCACACAGGAAAGCCTTGGCATCAAAAGAAATTGGAGTTCATATAAAGTGCTGAGGATTCCATTCTACGGAGACCCGAATAATACACTCGTCGCAACAGATAAGCTTTATGTAGGTCTCTGGGACGGGGATAACAATCCGACCACTCCTGTTATAATCGAGCATCCGGACAATGCAAGATTGCAGAAAAACTGGTGGCAGAACTGGTACATACCGCTGAGCGCCTTTACAGCCAAGAATGCAAATCTCAATCTGTCAAATATCGGAAGGATATATATTGGTATCGGCAACAGGACAACACCGGCCACAGGCGGAAAAGGATTTGTTTACTTTGACGATATTCAGCTTCTTGCGAACGGCGTCTGCATACCGGGAAGCGTCGCCGGTGATTTCGATGGAGACTGCACCGTTAACGAAACTGACCTTGAGATGATGTCTGAGATATGGCTGTATACAGTAGGGACTCCTGTTATAAAGCTCGATGCGGCAGGATTGCCTGTCGGCAAGCTGCCGAATGGAGGCAAATACGCCAATACCGGAACACTGGGCGGCTACTTCGAAGATTTCAACTCAGCAAATCCTGCTGACAATCCTACTGTGGAGACGGTGGCAAGTGTTAAGTGCATAACCTTCGACGGCAACAGTCTTCTTATTGCTGATTTCAATGCACCCGAGTCGATTACAGGCAACAACCCATTCACAATAATTTACAAGGTTTACAATCCTGCGGTCAGTTTTGATGAAGAAGTATTTGCCTGGGCAAAACGCGGAACAACAGCACGTTACGCTTCCGCCGGATATTCCACGAGCACAGCATGGGGAGCAATAGCTCACTGGGGTTCGCCTGATATGGGATTCGACGGCGGTGTTCCATCTGCCGGAAAATGGCACACTATCGCCATAACTTATGACGGCAGGCCGAATGGCTCAGAATATGTGATGGTAGATACTGCACCAAATGCGGTTGAGCACAATAAAACTCTCGACATCTGGCCAGATTGCCCTGTCATGGTGGGCGCAAGCTATAACGGCGATCCGTATATCGAAGCCGTTACTCCGACACTGCCTTTCTCCGGTTCTATTGCTAAGGTCGAGGTGTATAACTATTTCATACCGCCTCATATTCTTGATAAGTCACTTACAACAACACCGATAAATATGGTCAGTTCCGACAGCACGATCAACTTCAAGGACTTCGCGGCATTTGCAAGCAAATGGCTTGTAGGACCAGTTTTAGTCGGTCAATAAATAATAACAATGTGCAGCCAAAAGGGCCCGTATCGAAAACCGGTACGGGCCCTTTGATTTTTAAAGAAATTCTTTATTAATTCATATCAGAAGAATGGACATTGACGGCTGCGATACTATATATATGATATAAAAACATTTGCGGTATAACCTTAACGAAAATTTCATAAAGGTAAAATTAGGGCGTAATTTATGGCACAGATGCAATTGTCTGAAATGAAATGTGTGCCCTGCCGCGGAGGAGTCGAACCGCTTAAGGGCGAAGAAATCTTCAAAATGGCAAAACAGATTTCTCAGGACTGGAAGGTAATCGATGAGCATAAACTGGAAAGGGAATTCAAGTTCAAAGATTTTAAGGAAGCGCTGGATTTCGTAAATAAGGTCGGCGCTCTGGCAGAAGAAGAGCAGCATCATCCCAACATATATCTTACGTGGGGCAAGGTCAAAATAAATTTATGGACACACAAGATAAACGGTCTTCATACAAACGATTTTATTCTTGCAGCCAAAATTGATGAACTTTAATATATCTTCAACGGCCCAATAAGTTTTCAGCAAAGGAGAATGGAAAATGAGTACAAAAATGGTGCACAGATTTGTTATCGTTGCAGCGGTTTTATTTGTTGTCGCTTCCTGCTCGTCCAAGCATTTATCTGATGAAAAAAAGATTGAGCGTGTGTATATTTCCGACCTTGAGCTCGGATACGTAATCCAGGGTTGGGGACAGGTACAAAAAGACAGGCCCGTGGAAAAACAGCAGCTCCTCTCAATCGGCCAAAGAAAATTCGAACGGGGCCTCGGCACACACGCTCCCGGCCAGGTCCTAATCGACTTAAAAGGAAACGGCAGGCGATTTCATGCTTTCGTGGGAATCGATGATGAGGTCGGAAAACAGGGAACCTGCGAATTTAAAGTTTACGGCGACGGCAAAATCCTCTATCAAAGCGGCATACTTAAAGGCGGTGATAATGCAAAAGAAATTATTATCAACATCGAGAAAATTAAAAAACTTTCCCTGGAGGTGACCGACGCTTCAGACGGCTATAACTACGACCACGCCAACTGGGCCGATGCCTGGATTGAGTATTCAGGGGCGAAACCGGAAACAATTCGAGTTGAAGATACGCTTTATAAAATCTGCGGCTGGGATGGAAAATCGAGTGAACAAATTGCACAGGCCGTGGAGCTGCCCTTTACGAAAGATTTTCCCGGGCCGATTAGTGACTATATGGTGCTTACGTTCAAAAGCCCCTGGGGCAGGGAGTATGAAATTCAAACGCAGAAGCTCGACGAAAAAGGCTTCAGCTTCCTGCAGACCAGAGGAAGAAGCTGTAATGATTTGAAACCTTTTATCATTCTTTTTAATACGAAGACAAAACAGGGAATCGCCCTGATGCTTGCCTGGAGCGGCAACTGGGCAATCGAGGTAAAGAAGGATGCAAACAAAGTAAGACTCTCAGCAAGGACATCGCCCGGTGGATTGCCGAAAGTAACAGAAGTCGGCGGCCTGCCGATTCCGGGGGCACTTATCAGTGAATTTACCGGCCACTGGGATTACGGAACGATTCCGATTCGAAAATTTATTCGCCAGAATTTATTGCGTGACCTCGGCGAGCAATGGCCTGTCGTT
>JBFZBH010000154.1:0-4731 GCA_041308525.1 Phycisphaerae bacterium
CGTCCACTTTTGCGGATTGGTAAGCGCTTCGAGGACATCGACCCAGCAGTTTGCAGGGTACATTAAAAGCACATCGTGATTGGCATTGGCGATTTCTTTGGCTGCCTGAACATTATCAACTGTGGCAAGCGGCAGGATGTCAAGGCCGAATTCGTTGGCTGCTGCAATTTTTTCAAGCTCTTTTTTGATTCTGATTTTTTCATCATCGATATCTTTTTGGGTATGGAAGCCGCCCCAGGGCCGCCAGGAAGTTTTTTCGGCTCTGTTGAAAAGCGTGACTGCCAGCACAGGCTGAATTTTCAGTTTAAGCGGCGATAGCGGTTTATAGCCATCTAATGACCTGTGTTTTTCCGATGCGAAAAGTGCACGCGGCAGGTTTGCAGCTATCAAGCCTGCTCCGATGCCGGTTATAAAAGTGCGGCGATTGATTGTGCAATTTTTTTCAGACCTGCAGCAGTTGCACGAATGATTATGAGTGCTTTCATTTTCCATCTTCCTGCTCCTGAATAAAAATATCTTATGGAAGCGGTTTTATTATTTTTTGCTCTTTAAAAACTTTGCCGGAGAGGTAATCGGTGAAGGTCACGTTGATGGTCAGAGGCCCATCGTATTTTTCAATTTTGCCTGTTACATCAAAAGAGAGTCTGTAATGAGCGGAGATAAATGAAATGACCCATGAGTTTTTAAGAACATCGGCAGGAATTTTCCATTCGCCGAGGAGGCTCTTATCGGGAGTCTTGTTTAAGTCCCAAAGCTGGATTTCGATGGAGCATGTGGCCTTGATGCTGTCGCCCCGGTCATCGATAGGCTCGATGTAAACGAGGAGCGTGTCTATTTTGCCGTCTTTATTTTTATCGTAGAGATTTGAATAATCGACAATTTTGACCTGCTGAAGGTTATAGATTTTTTCCGGAAGGCTTTTTTCGGGCAGGCCGGCCAAAACAGTAATCCGGTTTTCAAGCTGCTCATTTTGTTTTTGCAGTTCAGCAGCCCGCTCGGTCAGTTTGGTATTTTGCTGTTCGAGGGCATTGAGTTTTTCGAGGGTCTGTTCTGTTTCATTATTTTGGCAGCCGATTACGAATGGCAGCATTATTATGCTAAGCCGCATTATCGTTTTCATTTTACCAGTCCTTTGGAAAAATATTAAAACCTTAAAGACCCCTCATTAAGGACTAAAAGTATTAAGCAGTCTCTTTGGGCTTAATGATTTCGGGGGCTTTCTGCAAAATTCTATCGGCAAGGCCGTAAGCGACAGCTTCCTCGGCGTCGAGCCAGAGGTTGTGGTCGCAGTCTTTTTCAATTTTATCCACGCCTTTTCCCGTATGCCGTGAAAGGATATCATAAAGACGCGTCCGCAAGCGCAGAATTTCCTTAGCTTCTATTTCGAGGTCTGTTGCAGGCCCTTCGAGGACGCCGGCAATCAGCGGCTGATGGAGCAGTGCCCGGCTGTTGGGCAGAATGAAACGTTTTCCTGCATTTCCGCCGGCGAGAAGCACCGCAGCCATACTCGCAGCAAGCCCGACACAGTAAGTTGCTACTTCGCAGCGAAGGAATCGCATCGTGTCGTAAATCGCAAGGCCTGCTGTGATGGAGCCGCCGGGCGAGTTGATGTAAAAATGAATATCGGTGGCGTTCTCTTCGTTGCTCAAAAAGAGCATCTGGGCGATAATCAGATTGGCTGAATCATCGTCGATGGGGCCTCCGATAAAGATAATCCTGTCCTTCAGTAGTCTTGAATAGATGTCGTAGGCGCGTTCGCCGCGTCCGGTTTTTTCGATTACGATAGGTACCAAGTGTTCATTGACTGCCATATTTTTTTCCTGTATCGAATTATGTTTACTTTTTAGAATCCTTTTTATCTTCAGATTTTGTTTCTTCGTGAAGGACATCGTCGATAAGTCCGTAAGCAAGTGCTTCCTCTGTGGACATATACCTGTCTCGTTCGGTCTCCTCGGCGATTTTTTCGACAGATTGTCCAGTGTGCTTCGAAAGAATTTCGTTTATCATTTTTTTCGCCTTCAGGATTTCCTCTGCCTGTATTTTAATATCAGCGGCCTGTCCTGTAACTCCTCCCCACGGCTGATGCAGCATAATCTTTGCATGAGGCAGTGCGTGGCGTTTGCCCTTCGTGCCTGCAGCGAGAATGATAGCCGCTCCTGACTGTGCTCGTCCGATGCAGAAGGTTGAGATAGGCGAGCTTACGAAACGCATCGTGTCATAGATGGCCATCGTGTCATCGACGCTGCCGCCGGGCGAATTGATATAGAGACTTATTTCGTTGTTTCTCTTGAGGTTATCGAGGTATAGCATTTTCATAATGACTTCGGTGGAGCGTTCGTATGAAATCCCACCGACAAGAAATATAATTCGGTTTTCCAGCAGCATGTCATCGAGGGTCATTTGCCTCTGAAGGTTGTATCGGTGCTCCTGGCTGTAAATGTCGCTGATTTGTGCGATTTTTTTTGGCAACTTGTCAATCTGCATTTAACATTCCTTAAATTTGGCTGTCCGGTATATCATTAAGACCGAATGCCATTTTCAAAATTTTTTTTCGACAGATATCTTATACCTTATCGGATATTTTTATTTCTTTGTTTTCTTTTTTGGTGCAGGTTTTTCTTTTGCAGCCTTTTTTGCAGCAGCAGGCGCCTTTTTTGCCTCTTTTTTAGCCGCTGGTGCAGGTTCTTTCTTTTCTGTCTTTTTCTTCTCAGCAGCTTTTTTTTCCGGATGTTTCTTTTCCTCAGCATGCTTTACCTTAGGTTTTTCAACCTTTTCCTCAACCGGTTCGACTTCGGTTATTTTCGCTGTCTCAAGCAGTTTTGCTATGCATTTATCTTCTCTCGCCTGCAGCTTAAGCTCGCCGAGATAGCCGTCGCGTTCCATAGTCTGGCGAAGTCTTTCAGGCCGCTGTCCCTGCTGAAGCGCCATCTGGGCGATATAGCCGTTGATTTCCTCTTCCGAGACCTCGATGCCGAGCCTGGCAGCAATTTTTTCCATAATGAAGAATATCTTGAGCTGGTCTTTTGCCTGCTGGTCGCTTGCAGCCTTGAGGTTTTCAATCTGCTCATTGATTTGCTCCTGCTTGTATCCCATTCGAAGCAGATTCAGGTATCTTCTCTGCAAAATATTTTGTGACTGCTCAGCCGCAATATCGAGCGGCAAATCGAAACTGGTTTTGTCGAGCAGGTATTTGTATATCTGTTCGGAGATTTCCTGCCTTTGGTTCTGCTCGTTTTTCATCTGCAGCTCCTCGCGAATTTTTTCCTTAAGTTCATCTAAGCTGTCTGCACTATAACGTTTGAAAAATTCCTCGTTTAATTCGGAGGGCTTAAGATACTTGACCTCCTTGATTTTAATTTCTAAATCTACCTTTTTACCTCGATATTTTTCCTCGAAGTATGTTTTGGGTAGCTCAACTGATGTCGATTTCGTGTCACCGGGCTTTGCGCTTTTAACAAGCTCGTCGAGTTTTTCGACGACAACATCACCGACATGTCCATTTTTTCGGACGAATATTTCACTGTTGTCGAGTTTTTCGCTTTCTTCGGCGCCTTCTGTTTTGATTGTAACATCCGCGACTATCTTGTCGCCGGGATTAATCTGGCCTTCCTCTTTTGGCACCCACATACCAGACCATTTCTGCAAGTCGGCGATTTCCTTTTCGACTTGCGAATCGGTGACTTGAACTTTTGTTTTCTTTACCTCTATTCCCTCGAGCGCAGGAAGCTCGAATTCAGGGGCAACTTCGACATCGAAATCGAACTTAAACGTTCCGCTTTCCGGAAGGGCGATTTTTTCAAAGTCGATATTAGGGTCGCGAAGGGGACTTACCTTTTGCTCTTTGATCGCCTCATCGCTCGCATCTGCAATGAGCTTTAGCTTTATCTGCTCGCTCGTTTCCTTGCTGAATCTTTTTTCGAGAAGCCGCCTCGGTGCACGTCCTTTTCTAAAACCGGGCAAAATAGCATCTCTTTGCAGCTCGACATACCGGTCATCAACGGCTTTTTTTACTTTTTCCTCGGGTATCTCGATGGTAACCTTTTTTTTGCAAGGTCCTGCATCGGCGATGGTTACGGTATTTTTCAATTCTGATGTCTGCTGTTCGTCGGCCATAGTGAGACTCCTAAATAATTACAGGCTGTCAATTAAGGTTTCCTGTTCAGTCATTTTAAACAAAAAGGGCACTCGGGAATTATCCTTTCCCTTAGCCCGGCTATTCGATTCGCACATCCGCAGCTGCTTCCTTAATGATGCTTCGCTGCGGAAACCAACCGTATCGGAGACCTGCGCCAGACTACGTTTAGCCGGTAACTCACCGATACTATAAAGCGGGCGATGAGGCTCGAACTCACGACATTCACGTTGGCAACGTGACGCTCTACCACTGAGCTACGCCCGCGATTAGCCGTTTTTACCTGTTATATAATATATTGCTTATCATCGGCTTTGCAATAGGGTTTTTGAGAATTTTTAAGGCAATTTGGTTTAGATTTCTCTTTTACAGCGTCAGGCTTCGATGATTTCCATATCATCCATACTTCCCAAAAGGCCGTTTGAAAGCTTAAGATACTCTATTGTGTGCGGGTCGTGGCCTAAAAGGCTGCTGCCGAGGGCATCGATGGCGACAGGGTCAAAGCTGGCAAGGATAAGACCTATTTTTTTCTTTGTGCCAGCCAGGTGCATACCAGCAAGGGCGGTAACGGAGTCGACAACACAGAGGTCCGGCCTTTT
>JBFZBH010000155.1:0-4730 GCA_041308525.1 Phycisphaerae bacterium
GGAAAAGGCTAAGGAACGTGCTATCTGGAAGATGGCCAACACCGCCGCACCGCAGGCTCGTTTCCCGGCATTCTTCGGTCCCGGTCACGATTGGCTGCCCGACCACAATTGGGGTGGCAGCGGTATGACCGGCATTCAGGAAATGCTTCTTGCACCCGAACCCGGCCCGAACGGTAAACTCAATCTCTTTGCTGGCTGGCCGCCTCAGTGGGATGTTGATTTCAAACTTCACGCACCAGGCCAGACGGTGGTTGAATGTGTCTATCGTAAAGGCAAGGTGATAAAGTTAAATGTAACGCCGTCATCGCGTGAAAAAGATGTGGTGAACTGGCTCAGT
Source organism: Phycisphaerae bacterium (assembly GCA_041308525.1). Taxonomy (GTDB): domain Bacteria; phylum Planctomycetota; class Phycisphaerae; order Sedimentisphaerales; family Anaerobacaceae; genus Fen-1359. Next base: position 338 of record JBFZBH010000155.1, read on the forward strand.
AAAATTCCTTCATATCAGCCGCCGCTATCGTCACAATAAAAAAATAATGCGATTGGCACATTACACTTTTTTATCGCTTTCGGGTAATGTCGCCGAGGCAGATTGATTTGTAATCTTTCGGGACAACTGTTGTCAATACTTTGCAGCCGTTCCTGGTTATCAGGACGTTATCTTCGATTCGCACTCCCATCTGGCCCGGAAGATAAATTCCAGGTTCGACCGTAAGCACCATGCCTTCAAGAAGTTTCTCTTTGCTCTTTATCGCAAGGAACGGGTCTTCGTGAATTTCCAGGCCGAAGCCGTGGCCGGTGCCGTGCTGATACGGAATCAAATCATAATTGCATATCGTTTCCCTCGCGGCTTTCTCCATTAGCTTATTTGGCGCCCCCGGCTTAATCAGCTTAATAGCTGCTGCCTGTGCCTCTTTGACTGCATTATAAACCTTCTCGAAGAATGGATTGGGCCTGCCGACTAAAAAAGAACGGGTCATATCGCAGCGGTAGTGTTCGTATTCAGCCCCGAAATCAACGAGGACCGTATCATTTGCCTTCAGCTTTGTTGGCCCCGGCTGATGATGACATCGCGATGCATTCGGACCGAACGCAAGAATCGTATCGAACCCGTTGCGCCCTCCGAATCTCCTGAACTGGTAATCCAGAAAACCTGCTGCCTCGTTTTCCGTCATTCCCGGCCTTAAGCTTTTGAGCAGCTCTTTAAGTGCCTTTGCTGAAATCTCAATCGCCTTCTTTATGGCTGCAAGCTCTGTATGGTCTTTTATGCTCCGTGACGGCTCGACTATTTTCGATACCATATAAAATCTTACACGGGCCTTTTTCTTCAGCAGCTCGAAATCCTTCAGCAAAATCGAATCTTCGACAGCAACCGAACGAATAGATGGATATTTCTTTAGCATGGCTGCAAGGGTATCGTGCAGCGTATCTATCCTCTGGAGAATTTTGCAGCCGCGGCAATCCTTCTGCGCCTCCTCGATGTAGCGGCTGTCTGTAAGAAGATAAACACTGCCCGGCGCGACGACCGCCCAGCTGTCGTGCCCCAGAAATCCCGTAAGGTAGGTTACATTCGATGCTTTCGTCGTCAGAAAGCAGGATATATTTTTTTTGTTGAGCTGGTGACGTATGGCTGTTACGCGTTTTTGAATGATTTCTTTGGTCATTTGTTAAGCTCCGACTAAAAGGTTACTTGAAAACAAAAAATAATTACACCTTTTGGGCGAAAAAGTAAAGTATTTTTCTGGATTTGAGCGCAAAAGCGGCTATAATTTGCAAAATCGTAAAAAAAGGAGTAAAAATGCGCCGTAGAATATGATGCGGGAAAAGGAAATGCAAAAGAAGGAACGATTTATCTTTTTTACTCTTGTCTTGTTTATTCTTTCACAATGCGCAGGCGGTGCGGACGAAACCAGCCAGCCGGAGGCCTTTGGCGGACAGGATTTGTCCCTGTCGGGAAAATCCCTAATCAGTTATCAGCTTAGCACCTCAAAACACTGTTTTGTTTTTCCAGAAGGCTTTTCGATGTCGATAGGGGGCAATAATTTTTCAGGAAATCAGGCCGTTGCCTGGCTCGAAAGCAGGCTAATAGAATTCCGCGGCACAAGCAGCATTTACTACCAGGCCGCAGTTTACGTCACAGGAAATGCTGCATTCACCGAATCCAAAAGCGGCAGGACCGTCAGCATTCAGCAGCGAATAGTTGAAGACGGCAACTCGACTGTTTTTTATTTCGATGTAAGCGGCGAGGTTTTTATCACTGCCGATAAACGTGAAGTCAAAGACCCGCGCCTCTCCGAGCTTTACAAAATGGCAGATGCTGCATCTGCAGTTATTGAGGATAAAATTATAATACAGGAGTCTGCTAAAGTCCCGGAATGGACAAGCGAGCTGGAAAGGAAAATTACCGAAAAAGCCGCCAAAGGAATTACAGGAAAAGAGCCTTCTGCGGGGACAGGCTTTATAGAAAGAGTCATTGCCCGGGAAAAAGCCGCTAAGGCTGGTGAGCCGTCAACGCCTCGTTTCAGATATCCGATTAATATAATGGCTGCGGGGGCCGCGACTCCGAAGATTGAGTCAACACAATTTGCGGATAAAACAAATGCCGCTACGATAATCGGCAGGTTCTACATTTGGCAGAAACAGGATGAATCCGGCAGACTGCTGGAGCTTCAAGCGGATTCAGCAGTCATATTTTATTCCCCCGAGCAGCTCCAAACCGGCAGCCGGCAGACCGGCTCGCAGGATATCCTTGCTAAAGGGCCGGTCAAGTCGATATACCTTGCCGGCGATGTTGTTATGACCGAAGGAATTCGAACGATTCACGCTGATGAGGCTTATTATGACTTCGATGAAAAAACTGCGGTCATAGTTAATGCTGAATTGAAGGATTTCGATGTCAAACGCGGCATCCCGATTTATCTTCGGGCCGCTAAACTGATGGGGATTGCCGAGAACAAATTCGTTGCCCGAGATGTTGTCCTGACAAGCAGCGAATTTTATAAGCCGCAGATTTCAGCGAACATCTCGGAAATTTTCATCACAGATACTACGCCTGTCGAAACTGCTGCTGGCCAGCCTTCGGACAATAGCTTCGACGCCCAGATGAAAAAGGTCAGCTTAAAAGCCGATGACACAACATTTTTTTACTGGCCGTCGCTGCGCAGCAACCTCGAATCTCCCGAACTTCCGATACGCAGACTTCAGCTCGGCAACAGCAACAGGTGGGGCACATCCCTTGAGACTGAATGGTATCTTTCGAGACTTTTGGGCCTGCAGGAGGCGCAGGGTGTTAAAAGCACCCTTCAGGCGGACTATTTCAGCGAGCGCGGCCCAGGCGGCGGAGTCGAAGTTGATTACACGAGGGAAAATTATTACGGCAGGCTTCTCGGCTATATGATAAGAGACACCGGTGAGGATTTTCTCGGCAGATACGAAACCCGCGAACACCTCGAACCTGAGAACAAACTTCGCGGCAGGCTATCCTGGCAGCACAGACATTTCCTGCCTTATGACTGGCAATTGACGACAGAATTAAATTATCTGTCAGATGAGAATTTTCTTGAGTCCTTTTACCGTGAGGAATTCAACTTATACAAACAGGAAACATACGTTCACCTGAAAAAGAGCGTCGATAACCAGGCCTTTTCGCTTTTGGGCAGCTGGAGAATAAATGATTTTGCCGACTATCTCGAGCAGACGCCCAGCGTAGAATACCATATTACAGGCCAGTCGATTTTTGACGACAGGTTTACACTTTATAATGATTCCCAGGTAAGCAGGTTCAGGCAGAGAATCGGAGACGACCACACCACAATTATCGACGAGAATCCGTATACATTTATGACCAACAGGACAGAGCTTGGTTTGCCGTTCAGCTGGCTGTCGTTAAAGATGGTTCCCTTCATTGCGGGGACCTTCGGCTACGACGACCGCAGCGGTTTTAGCCGCTCGCTTGTGGATGGCTCCAATACAGGCGAATTCGGTGAAGACAAGTTGTTCCTGGGAGAGATGGGCGTCCGCGCTTATGCCCAGCCTTTCTGGAAGGTTTATCCGAATTTCAAATCGAACCTCTGGGATGTCGAGGGCCTCCGTCACATAATCCAGCCGGGCGTTATGATTAGCCACGTAGAAAAAGGAGATGATGTCCTCGATGAGCAGGTCCGCGACATAATGGCCTTATCTTTTGCACAGAGGCTTCAGACGAAAAGAGGCCCTGCAGACAATAAGCGGACCGTTGACTGGATGCGGCTCGATACCGATTTTGTCTGGGTCGGAGATTCGCAGGATGCCTCCGATTCCGAGCCGGGTGCCGACAGGTATCTTTGGGCAAAACCTATTGTCCCGATGCGTGTGCTCTCCGCGCCGGATATATTCAACGGTGATTTAAGCCCGAGCAGCCTTCATCGGTTCGAGCTTTTCGGCCCGAGACGAAATTATTTCAGCGCCGACTATATCTGGAGGGCGACCGACACCCTCGCGGTTCTCGGCGATATGTATGTGGATATGCAAAGCGGCAGTGTTCAGCAGGCGAATGTCGGTTTTTCGCGATTGTGCTGGCCGAACCTCAGCTATTATATCGGCAGCAGATATTTGAAGCGCGTCGAGATACTCGAGGAAGAGGGAACAAACGCCGTCACGTTTGCCGCAACATACATACTGGACCCGCGATATACGCTTGTCTTTTCACAGCAGTATGACTTCGATTACGGCTCGAATGTCCGCAATGATTTAACGCTTATCAGAAAATATCACCGCTTGAATTATGCCTTTACAGTTAGCATCGATGAATCTCTCGACGAAAACGCAATTATGTTCAGCATCTGGCCCGAAGGCATAAAAGAAATGGCCATTGGCGAGAGAAGATATATGGACATCGGCCCCAC
>JBFZBH010000156.1:0-4694 GCA_041308525.1 Phycisphaerae bacterium
AGGAGATATTTTAAACTTCCCGCAGAAAATAGAACAGGTTATTCAAGCACAAATTTATTTGTTGGATTTCAATCTTTAACCTTCAAATGCTCCCAATATACAAATAAGCCCAGAAGCAAGGTAGCAAAGAAAGCAATAACCATTACAGGTCTTTCTTCAACTGCATATTTGATTGTTGCATAAATTAAATAAGCACAAACTGTAGCAAAAATAACAGCTGTAACGGGGTATCCTGTCACGCGATAAGGCCTTTCTACATGAGGCTCTTTGAAACGTAAAACTCCGACCGCCAGTGTTGTTCCGAAATAAAACATATAGACAGCCACTGATGTATAAACTATCGTCTCAATAAAATTGCCAAATAATAGAACCAATGCAAGAGATATCGCGCCCTGCAAAAGCAGAGCTTTGACAGGAGTCCCAGTTTTCGGATTCCATTTGCCTAAAAAGCCCAGCTTGGCATAATCGCTTCCAATTGCATAAGAAATCCGTGCACCGGTAAATATCAATCCGTTGACTGCTCCGAGTGCAGAAATGCAAACAAGTGCAGCTATCAGTTTACCGCCTAATCCAGCTGGAAATACCTTATCCACAACATCTCTCGCCACAGCATCGGAATTCGCCAGGCCTGCATATCCGAGGGTATATAGAAAAGCTGAATTGACCAGCAGATAAAGTACCGTTACCGCAACAGTTCCTACAACCAGGGCACGAAGTATATTGCGATTCGGATTTTTTACCTCTGCGGCAACATAAGCCATCTCGTTCCATCCGCCGTAAACGAACAGGACGAAAACGAGTGCAATACTAAGCGGAAAAGGGCTGACTGCCGCAGAAGCATCAGCTAGAGTGGTTTGATTCGGAGCAATGAAAGCTACAACAACAATTGCAATAAGCCCCAGAGCCTTGATAACCGTCAACAGATTTTGTGTCCACTTGCCTTCTTTCACACCTGCAATATTGATGACCGTTAGAACCATAATGGCAATAGCACCAAAAAGTCTTCCGGTATATAAACTGCTTAGTTTTGAGCTGTAAGCAAATGGATCATATATTACTTTGGCAAAGGTGGCAAATGCGAAAGCCATCACTGCAATATCACCTGGTTTGACTATGGTAAGCTGTGACCAGCCGAATAAAAAACCAGCCCACTTCCCATAGGCACGGCTTAAATACACATAATCGCCGCCTTCACGCGGGTATGCTGTTGCAAGCTCTGCATAGCAGATTGCGCCGCATAGCGAAAGAAAACCGCCGGCAATCCAAATCAGAAGAACTCCCCACCAATTATGTGCACCTTTGGCGATAACCGGTGACATTTGATAGATACCCGCGCCGATGATGATTCCTACAATGATGGATGTAGAGTCAAAAAGCGATAATTCCTTTTTCGGGGCTTCAGACATAAAGCAGTTATTTCGTACCTTATTTTTTAATCCAGGTTATCCACAAGTATATTTTATTTTTCCTTTTTTATCGGGGCTATCCACAGGTACACTTCATGCAGCGAGCCATCTTCCTGCGAGGCGATCGAAAGCTGTTTTTCAGGAGTTACGCCTGCCATATCGAAATCATGAGATACGATTCGAGTTCCGGGTTTGCATTTTTCAAGCTGAGGAATAAGCTTTACATTGAGACTGGGAAGCAAATACAGTGTGATAACATCCGGCTTGCTAAGGTCGAGCGTAAAGACATCCTCCTGAACGATTGTTACGAGATCACCGACATTGTTCTTTTTTACATTTTCGAGTGATTCTTCGATTCGATTGGGGTCAACATCAAAGCCAAAAGCCTTTGTGCCGTATTTCTTTGCGGCAGTCACAACAATACGTCCATCGCCGCAGCCCAGGTCATAAACGAGGTCAGTCTTTTTCACCTCAGCCAGCTCAAGCATTTTTTCAACTACATCCTGCGGGGTAGGAACAAAGATAACGTCCGGTTCGTGAAATACTTTTACCTGTGTTTCAACCTTCTGAGTGGAGGATAGTTTTTTAAGTGAAACGGAAAGACCGGCTCCATCCCTTTGCAGGAGGACAGATTCGAGGTCGGGATTCGAATTTATAGCCTCAATAAATTTCGGGTCTGCCTGACGCGGGGATATGTTATGAGCAATGATAAGTCCGCCACGCTTTACCAAAGGCAGCAGCTTATTTAAATAGTCAATGTAACCATCTTTATCTGCATCGAGGAAAAGGACATCGACAGGTCCTCTGACCTTGGTCAATTCATTATGTGCATCGCCCTCAATGAGCGTAATGATATTATCAACACCGGCTTTCTTAAAATTCTGCCGTGCAAGAGCAGCCCTTTGGGAATCGATTTCAAAGGTCATCAATTTGCCGCCCGTTTGAGTAAGGGCAAGTGAGAACCATAATCCTGAGTATCCGTTTGAGGTGCCGATTTCTACAACATTTTTTGCACCAGCTGATTCGACCAGCAGACGGAGAATTCTGCCGTCCTCTCTTGAGACATTCATATTTCGAGGGGAACGAGTTTTATCCATATCATCGAGGACATCGAGGATTTTCCGTTCCTTATCAGAATTAGAGAGCGGACCCTTATCGAAGGAAGAAAGAACAGTGCTTTCAGATTGGCCTCGCCCGGGTCTTCCGGGAGGCCCGCCGGGTCTTGGACCATCCTGTGCATTAAGAGACGGAAAACAAGTGCAAATATAAACGACAACAAGACTTAGGGCAAGTTTCTTAAACATTTCAGTGTCCTTTCAATAAACAATGCAACTGTCTTTTTTATATTTTTACGAAAGACAAATTATAACAATTTGTCCCTTAAAATGATATAGGACAATAAATTTTTTTCTTGAAATATAAACCTGCTATTGCCAAAGCAATAACATACGGAAAATAAATTTAAGTGAAATATGTTGTCTTATCAGGCTTTTTATTTTAGAATCAGCAGAAAACGGGGCGTAGCGCAGTTTGGCTAGCGCGTTGGACTGGGGGTCCAAAGGTCGCAGGTTCAAGTCCTGTCGCCCCGATTATTAAAAGGCAATATGAAAGTCAGAACGGCAGTGGACAAGCTGAAAAATCCGTCCCCGCGAGGCGATATGACATAGACTGGATGCGGGTACTCGGAATGATGGTAGTATTTTTGTTTCATTGCAGCCGCTTCTTTGACATGGAAGGCTGGCATGTTAAAAGCACGCGGACAAACCCCCTTTTTTGATGTTTTCATCGTTTTCACTGTACAGTGGATGATGCCGCTGTTTTTCATTATCTCCGGAACCAGCGCATATTATGCTTTATCACACCAGAGCTGGCCCCAATACCTTACCTCGCGAGTCAAGCGGCTTTTAGTACCGCTTTTATTCGGAATCTTCGTTGTAATTGCACCGTGGCAGGTTTATCTTGAGAGAATAAGCCGCAACCAGTATTCAGGACCATTCTGGCAGTGGTACTGGCATGATTACTTCAGAGGTTGGTTCGGATTCGGCGGCAACTTTGCCTGGATGGGAGTCCATTTATGGTATCTGGAGTTTTTGTTCGTTTTCTCGGTGATTACCTTGCCGCTGTTCCTGCATTTCAGGTCACCTTCTGGTGTTAGGATGTCTTCGGCATTGTCCCGGTTCCTGAGCAAACCTGGAGCCATATTTCTGTTGGCAATTCCGATTATTGTCTGCGGATTTATTTCCAAGATCCCGTCCATCGAGAAAACCATTCTCGGCGAAGAAGGCTTTGGCGGATGGAGTATCCTTCCTTATTTAGCCATGTTCCTCATTGGATACCTGCTTGCCTCAAATAATGATTTTACGAACGCGATGGAGCGACATCGAATCGTCGGGCTACTGATGGGTATTGGCTTGTTTTTCCTTGGCTTAATACTTTACATGGCAACAAAACAGTGGTCATCACTGACTCGCATGCTTGTAATGATTCCGCTTAGAAGTGTACTCTGCTGGTCATGTCTGATTACATTCTTTGGTTTCGCAAGCCGACATCTGCGCTTCAGCAACGGTTTTCTGAAGTATGCGAACGAAGCCGTACTCCCCTTCTACATTCTGCACCAGACGATAATCCTCACCATTGGATATTATATAATACGGCTTGATACAAATCTTTTTGTGGAGTACTTGATAATCCTGTTTATATCTTTTGCCGCTATCATAGTGATATACGAACTGCTCATCAGACGAAGCAATTTCTTGAGAATCCTGTTCGGCATGAAAAAACTACCCTCAGCGAAACCTGTGCGGATACCGCAAATTTAACTAAAAAGCTTTTTGATATTCAAGTGATGAAAAACACATCATACTTCTCGAAAAAAAATATTCTTCTTTTATATTGCTCGAAGATTTTTTTCTCATTCAAAGAAGATAGTTTCATTTGACAAACAAAGGTAACGCCAGAAAGTGGACAAATATTGCTCGATTTTACATAAGGAAAATTTGACTTGGGAAGGCGGAGGGGGCTTATAGAAAATGGTAAAAAATGACGATATATAGAAAGATGGAATTTTATCATTAAAAGAAGGAAGAAGCGAAAATTATATCTTTTTACATGGAAAACATAAGTCTTTGAAAGGACAGAAGATATGAAGATGCTGGAGATAAAGAAGAAGGCAAGCGCATTGGGCATTAAAGATGGTAAACTGTCAAAGGAAGACCTCATTCACGCCATCCAGAAAGCGGAAAATTATACACCTTGCTATGGTAAATCGAATGGCCACTGCCCATATTC
>JBFZBH010000157.1:0-4692 GCA_041308525.1 Phycisphaerae bacterium
AAATTACGTCTGTCAATCGCATCATTCTTACCATTTTGGTATTGTTTGTAATTTCGCATATTTCTCTCCTTTATTGCGTCAGCAATGTAACCGGCCCAAGAAGCCCACTCGATACAAGGGGTGAATCCTTATTAAAATAATTCCAAGTAGTAAAACAATAGCGGCCTTTCGATGGCCGTGGCTGGTTTTTAATAAACCACTCTGGAAATTCCTTGAGGTATCCCCCATATCCCATATGGCCGGGCAGCCACTGACAATCCGCAGGCTCCTGCTCATCACCGATAAGCCTGTTCGCCCAAACATTCGTCACCTCTATTTCCAGCTTATTTGCCTTCTCCTTCACAATTCCCGTAATTTCAACCTGCCATGGCGGCGTCCACAAAACACCCAAGTCCTTACCGTTCAATATGATACGCGCAAGATATCTGATCTCTCCCAAATCCAAAAAAATTCTACCCGCAGTGACCTGAGAATCGAAATTCGTATGATAGACTGCGGTTCCGCTATAATATTTTATGCCTGCCTCAGGCCTTTTTGCCCAGTCTTCCAGTTTTCCGAAAGTTACCTGCGCCGGTCCGCCCCATTTAGAATCGAAGTTAACAACCCAGGGCCCATTAACATCAGCAACTTTTTTTAGAGCCGGGAAGTTTTTAATGACGGGCCCATCATGTGGCGGTATCTGTTTGCGAAACACAACAAAGAAGCTCTGACAGGGTGCGAATTCCAATGGCACGATTGTCTTTCCATCTTTTGTTTCGTTTTCCTGAAGGTCCCGCATAGTCCCCCAGACAGGGTCCCAAAGTTCCGGCTGTCTGCCGCTGACCGCAAAACTGCATAATGCCGCTGCCTGGCTTCGCTCGATATTCGCAACAAAATAAATTTCAGCATCACCATCTTGCCTGTGGATGTATCGGATATCCGGTTTGCCATCGGTAACATTGGCTTTGAAATCGTCATCATCCCAACCGATTGGTTTTCCCCGCTGGAGCAACGCCTGGCAGCGGCGCAGATAATCAATCCAAGCCCTGCCCGGCTTCCACCAGGTTTGTTTGCCATTAAACTGTGTTCCCCACTGCCCCATCGTCATACCCGGCCGTATGTCATCAGACCAAGGGTCGTGCGCCCAGCGGTGAAAGCAGAAACGATTTATCCCAGCACAAAATGCAGCGTCACCAATGGGCTTTAACCAGCCGGGGAATTCCGTCCACTGGCTTTCTGCGGGAGCACCGGTAAATGCCTCGGCTTCAATAATTCGACGTCCAGACGCCCATGCAGCATCCACTGTCGGCGCAACCTCGACAGGTCCGAATTTTCCACCCCAGGTCCAGAATTCTGTCATAACTATATCCACATTTGGTATCACTTCGCCAATGCTCCAGGGGCCGCCATAAGGCTCGACAGAAAGCTTAAGTCCTGCCTCCCTCGTCAGGCGGCTGATTGTCGGATAATAGATGTCACGATATAAATCGCGTATTGTCTGAGAAAAATCGCTGCGAAACCGATTTGTCTTCTCCTGGCTTTCGATGGTACGACCAGCAAACGCGGGCAAATAAGGTATCAGCTCATAACCGCGACGAGATTTGAATTCATCAGCCATCTTTGGCGTCCAACTCGGCTCACCCGCTTCATAGCTATCGAAATGAAGGTGTGTAAATACCGACCCTACAAGCGTTCCTAGGCGGCGCTTAATCTCGCCAAGCACGTGATTCATATGAAACTCAACGGCCTCGCGGCTCATCTTATCGCATTCGAGACCAATTGCCTGCCACTGGCACGGCTGAATCATCGCACCCATTGTCGTATGTCCGAACCGATAGATTATCCAGTTGCCATCCGGAACATCCCAATCAAACGTATCTTCTGCGGTCATTTTCGAAGTCAGATTAATTATTTTTTCCTTTGGCACTACGCCTTCTGCTGGGAGTGCAAGCAATGCGACATCTTTGTAATATTCACGCCGGGCAGACACTTCGGGCTTCTCAACAAGGCCGGTCTTTGGATTGAAAACAGGAAACGGCTGAACAGCCCGAAGGTCCGGCTGTGCCCTTTCGATGCTTCCTGAAAATTTTTGAAGACCTTTCACTTTTTTCTGTGACCAGATAATCTGCTGCATCGAAAGCTCAGGTGTTACCCAGGGCCCGCCGCTGCTTTCGTATCCCGGGCAGTTATGCATCCCAAATTCGAGCCCAAGCCGTTTACATTCCTCAGCTGTATGGCGAACTAATTGCCACCACGGTTCTCTGAATGCAATGATTTGCAAAGTGGGGCTATTGCCTATATTCCCAGCCCAGGGCGTGCAGGTATCCGAAAGGCTGAACATTGTCACACCGCCAAGTCCAGATTCCTTCATCGCCTCAAGCTCTTGCGTTATAGCCTGTTTATTGATATTGGAGCCCATCCACATCCAAAGTGTCCGCGGCCTTCCGGAATCCGGCGGAGTTAAAAAGTCCTCCTCTATATTCCCTGCAGGTGCTTTGCTAACTGTAAAAACCACAACCGCACAAATAACAAATACAGATATTGAAATGAGACTGTGGAATTTCATCATTTGCAAATCCCTTATTCTTTAGGGCACGGTGTTTGTATCCTCAACCCTCTGCTGAGTTTTAAGCCAGTTGACAGGCGCAAGGTCATCGGTAAGGACCTCTGCCCGGCTGTCTATACGCAGGTTTGGCCGAATCTGTCTGGCAACCGTGATAATATCGAAATAGAACTGATGTTTCTTGCCAAGTATCTTTGCTTTTTCGACGGTTTCCTTGGTTGTCAGCAGCTGGAAGCTTTTCACTCCTGAGACAATCATAGCATTAGACGAATCGTATCCGAAATATGCCTGGCATTTTCCAAAGACCGCCTGGAAGGTCTTGAACTCGGCGTCAAAAAGACGGCTCGAGTAAAATACATTCGCCACCACTACACCGTCATCGGAAAGAATCCCCTTGAGTTCCCCAAGAAACTCTTTAGTCATAAGATGAAATGGTATATATTCGTTGTTGAACGCATCGAGTATGATGATGTCGTATTTCGGTACTTCCTTCAATCGCAGCTGTTTTTTTACAAACATACGCCCATCGTCAATGTGCACCTTCAATTTCTTATCTTCACGAAAGGCGAAAAACTCTCTGGCCACTTTAGGAATTTCCGAATCTATTTCAACGACATCAATCTGGGCAGAAGGAAAATAATAATGCATTTCTCGCGGGATCACGCCGCCGCCCAGGCCGAGCACAAGCACCCTGTTCGGCTCTGAATTGTACAACAATCCGCAGAAGGTCATCGGCGTGTATTCGAGCATGTGAATACGCAAATTATTCAGATTGACCTGACTTTGAACATCTACATCAGGCATCATGCCAAACCGAAGGGTTACGATAGGACCGCTTTGATAAACCTGTATCTGCTGATACAGCGAATTCTTCTCAAAAACCAGTTGACCGAATTGCGCCTCAACCGCAAAACTTTCTGAAACAACAATACAGCAAACAGCAGCACAAATAAGCAAAGTCGAAAATTTTCTACCTATTATTATTTTCATCTAAATCTTCCCGCCTTCCCTAAACGGATACGATAAACAATTTAAACCCGCATATATTCTCATTTCTCACTTCTGATATTGTCATATTTAAAATTCTTTCATTCATTACTGAAGAGTTCTTTTTGTTTTACCCTCAATTGCGGCGTGTAATAAAATCAGGCAGCCTAATACCGCTAAAATAATCCCGGAGACAAACATTGTCCATCTAATCGAAACTCGCACAAGGTAAAATGTTGTAACAAGGCATCCTGCAAAACCGGCTGCTGTTGAAAATGCAAGCACCACACCGGCATTGAGGCCTGATTCGCTTGCCCTGCTGGTGAGCCAGTAAACCGCAATCGGAGAAACCGTCCCAAGCAGCATCGTCGGAGCCCCGAACAAAATTAGGGAGGCAATAAGAGAGCCCCAATTTTCATCCAAACCTGAATTAAATATCCCCTCACAAACAGGCCTAATAAAGAAAGGCAAAAGCCAAAGCCACAAACCAGTTGCAGCTATGATGGCGCCAAATATATTCTTACTTTTGTTTTTTCTCGAAAGCCATCCGCCCAGAATATAACCGACAGAAAGGCTAAGCAGAAACACGCCGATAACGCTTCCTGTTACCACATAAACATTTGAGCCGAAATATGGTGTAAGGACTCTTACGCCGAGTATCTCCAGTTCCATCATAAACCATCCGCAAATCCCTGTAATCAGGACAATCGCAGCAGTCCGCACCCTTTGGCTTACCTCCAACAACGCCTTTTGAGTTATCTGTCCGCTCATAGGTTAATTTCCCCTGTTTAGACAATGGAAGGTTTCAATTTGTCTTTTCTGTACATTTGAAAAATTCTCTGACAAACCTCTATGTTGTTCAACATCTTTTCAATCTTGCCTTGCATAAATATTTTAAACTTTCAAGCATCCTTTAATAATAACAACAATCCTATAAAGTTTCAATCTTCCCTGCCATAGCTTATTGTTAATTTAGTCTTTGGCATTGCTTAGATCGGCAGCAGGAGACGTTTTAAAAATGAATAATTACGCTGCCACAATTAGGGAAATTGCCTATTTTCAGCGTATTTTAGAAAATGTTATTTTGTACTGGTAGAACAGTAAAAATTATTGATAGTGTTAAGAAAGAGGACATTTGTATGGGCAGAAAGGGAAGCAGTTAC
>JBFZBH010000158.1:0-4690 GCA_041308525.1 Phycisphaerae bacterium
GCTTCCCACTTGCGGTTAAACATCGTATTGTACCAAGTGGTTGTCACCGCCTGGGAAATCGGGGCAGTTAAGGAAATAATGAAAAGCAAAAATACCAAATTAAAAAATTTTCTGTTCATATTCACACCTTTTAACACACACTCCATTGATAATACTCTCACAAAGGCCATCCGGCAGGGATACCTTTAAGCCAATAACCCGCAAAAATACCAAAATCCTTATAATCAACCCTGCCGTCACCATTGAGATCTGCTTCGAGAGATACGCCTTCCTGAAGCCACTGGGAAGAAAAATTCTGCAAGTCTTCACTATTGACCAGCGGCAGAGATATCGTTTTCTGCATATTTATACCCGAACCCCAGGTACCATCTGTATAGTTTATAACCGTCATCGAACTGCCTTTTATATGAACGACAGTAAAAGTCCTGTATGAACCTCCGGGGCATCCAACGTTAAAGGTGTCAATGCCCAGCCAATTTATACGGGTGGAAGAATGAGTATGTCCCCAGAAAATACCGATGACATTATAATTCTTTATAACATTATAAAAAGCATCCTGGTCAACTCCCGGCCAGCAGGAAAAACCCCACGAATCATAACCGAAATGATGCATAATAACAACCGGCCGGCCGCTTGTGCCGACATTCTGTTGCAAATCAGAGACAACAAAATCATAGCTGTACTTCGGGTCGGTCATTGCGGTCCCTTGTGTATTGCCCGGAAAGACATTCAAGCAAATAAAATGTACACTGTCCCAATCCCAGGAATAATGCAGGCCGTTTGCAGAAATGTTAGTTACATACGGCCTCAAGGGATTGCGATTAATAATGCCGTTTAAGGCAACCATTCGCCCGCCGTGATAATCATGATTTCCGTATCCTTCATAAACCGGATATTTAAGTCTGCCCTCGCCGTTGACGCCGTAATCTGCTGTATAATTTACCCATTCAGCATCCTGAGCGTCGTCCACAAGGTCGCCGATAGTCAAAACGCCGCGTGGAATATGAACCTTTCCTCCGCCAACAGACACAGGATAATCGGAGCCCGGAAGTGCATTCATATTGTCCACAATTGAAGTCTGGGCGGCATTACCTGAAGGCACAGAAACATAATGCAGGTCGGCGAGAGCAAAAAAGGTTATATCGTTATATGCAGCGGTTGTAAAACTCCAGATATCCCCTTTGCTCATCGATAACGGACCATTATTGGAATCTATCCTCCAGTAATAAGTCTTGCCGCCTTCAAGAGGTAAAAATGAGGAAGGTATAAGGCAGTCATTCGCATCAGCGGCCAATCCGGCTGCATCGGGCGTCTGCTTATCATTAACATCATTCCAGCTTGTGCCGAAAAATAAATCCTGAGAAACCGAAAAAGGCCCGGCAGTCCATCCGAGTTTATTCATTTCTCTATTTATGCCTGCAGCACCATCAGAAGGTTCAGGCTGACGGGCTTTTCCATCATCCGTGGTAAAGCTCCAGACGCGTCCCGGCCAGATTGTCGAGCCGTTTACCTCATCAATTCGCCAATAGTATGTACGGTTTAACTGTAAAGATTCAAGCGAACCGGCATTATAACTGTTCACATCCTGCCTGCCCTTATATATGCCGATAGTTGTTACATCTGCACTTTCGACATCTTCCCAGGTTTCACCGAAATAGACATCATGTTCTGCAGCACTGTATCCTGATAACCAGGTCAAAACCACATAAGGCGAGATTCCTGTCGAAGCATTTGCAGGATACGGCTGATGTGCAATCGGCGCCACGTTCGGGTCGGCAGTTATAGTCGTTTTGTTAGCGCCTGAATCATAGGTGAAAATCAAAGCGCCCGGCACACCCCAGCCGCTAAAACCAGAGAGGCTTGTAACATTACCATTGAGAAGAAGCCGGCCTTCTGTAACGTCACCTGTTCCTCCTGCATTAATAGTGTAGGGCCCCTCACATATAAACTGGCCATCATCGAGCTGAAGGTGGCTTGTACCCCCGCCGACAGCCGGAAGGTCCATACCACTTACTTTGACAAGACCGCCCTTCACATTTAAATAGCCGTGGCCGCTGGTGTAACCGAAAACAAGTTTATTTGACACTATAATGGTGCCTGATGTTATTTCGAGAGTTCCGCTGTAGCCGCTGTAGCCATTATAAAACATATCTGTCACAGCAAGCTTCCCGCCCGAAACAAGCAAATCGCCGTTAGCTGTTCTGCCGAGATAAACCCTCTGAACGGTTGCAGATACGCCATCTGAAATGACAGGGCTGTTAGTGCCCGTCATATTTATATATGCCCTGTCCAAAGAACCCGGGACACCATAATCCCAGTTCTGTGACTGTTCCCACCTTTGGTTACCAAGGGTGTTATACCAGGTACAGGTAACAGCAAAGGAAACGTTGCTGGTCATTGTCAGGATTGTTAAAAATAAAACAATAAATGAGGATATAGAGAAAAGCTTTTTAGACATCACCAGCCTCCTTAAAGATAAAACAAATCCCTTTATATAAAATCATTACCCGATAATTACACATTAGAAAAAAGCACAATCCCCAAAACTGTCTTCGCCGGCAACATCAAAAAAGAGAATTGCTGAATGCAAAGAATAATTTTTCAAAAACTGCTTAGAACAGCGACACCAAAAAAGGGCCCGCTGCCGCAACAGACGGGCAACGGGCCCTTAAATTCACTTCACAACATCTCAAACAAACTTCCTAATTCCAAACCACAGCTCGTTAATAGCCTGGGAACCAGTTGGTTTCGAGCCAAGCATCGGCAAACATCGCAAGGTCACCGAAGTTGACTATACCATCCTGATTGAAGTCCATCGACGGGTTCGGACCAAGCTGCTTTTTCGGATAGAGGCAAATATCATCGATATAGACATTGCCGCTGCCGCTGACCGGTGTTACTGTGATGGTAATCTTTGTAACATTCGTCAGGACAATACCGAAACTTGCCAGGTTGAAGTTCATCTCATGCCATGTAGTCTCGTTCACATCAACTGCTGCACCAACTTCATTCTTTGCTGATGCATTGGTCAGTGTGCCGCTCTGGGCTCCGCCGTTGGATTCGAGCTTAACCGAAATCGAAGCGACATTCACATCACCTCTGAACCAGACTGAAATCGACTTAACGCCGCCGTTTGTCCAGTCTGAGTCGGTAATTGTTCTCGAGACTGCTTTAGCAGAACCTGAGAAAGCGACATTCATCGACTTGCCGCTGTGTGCAATTGTTGTTTCGAGAGCACCATTGGCACCCCAAACAGCCTGAAGGGCTGCGGTATCAGCATAGCTTTCGAATGTTTCCATGCAGCGATTAAGCGGGGTAGTGAATGACCAGACTTTGCCCTTTGTTACTGCAGGAGCGCGTTCATCAATTCTCCAGTAGAAGGTCTTTGCGAGCGTTGTCAGAGTAATTGGACCATAATCGAGGTCTGCACCAGGCTGATTGCCCTTGAATGTGCCGCCTATGCCTGCATCCACATCAGCATAGCTGTCGCCAAAATAGACATCGTGCGATGTTGCGCCATCGCCGGGTGACCACTGAAGAGTAACAGTCAGACTGCCAATTACAGCACCCTGTCCTGGATTCGGATTCCAGGCCTGAGTTAAAATCACAGGAGGAACATATACTGTTGTTTTATTCGTGCCTGCGCTATACTCAGCTACGACAGCTGCCCTTGGGCTAACGGTCTGGGTAATCTTGCCAGCACCAATTAAGCCATTTACAACTGCCCGGTCATCACCATTAAGAATGAGTCTGCCGGAGGTTGTTCCGAATTCAATTACTGAATTAACAGAGATATCATTAGCTTCGATAGTGCCGCCATCGAAATAAATAGTTCCATTACCTGCACCAGCACCCCAATCCTCACCTAAGGTAAGGTTGCCGGTAGCAGAGGTAATAAGACCGTTGGTCATATTCAATGTTCCGACACCATTGGTACCCATACCGATATTGATGCCGCCATCACCGACTGTGATTGTACCGCCATCCATATTAACTGTGCCGGTTACGCCGGGGCCTGCACCTCTCCAGCCTATATCTAATTCATCGCAGGTGATTTGTGCAGTTCCTGAAACATTTAATACACCATCTGTTCCCGTTTGTGAACCTGAAAAGCTGGAGCCTATTCTAATTGATTCAGCAACAGATAGAAGGCCGTTGTTAATAGT
Organism: Phycisphaerae bacterium; assembly: GCA_041308525.1. Classification (GTDB taxonomy): domain Bacteria; phylum Planctomycetota; class Phycisphaerae; order Sedimentisphaerales; family Anaerobacaceae; genus Fen-1359. The sequence goes on from JBFZBH010000158.1 coordinate 4,167, forward strand.
AAACGAGCCCGTTCCGCCATCATGACCGACACCAAACCAGCTTGTCCTGCTGTTGAAGGTTCCGCCTGTCATAGTAATAGTTGCTTCGCATGTACCGCTTCCGGCAGTACCAAGACGGCATTCGCCTGCATCAACTAAACCGCCTGTAATCTCGAGGGTGCTTAAAGAACCTGTGCCGGTTGCAAGTGTAAGCGTGCCGCTTACATACAGCGTGCCGGAATCGAGATAGATATCTCCCTGACCGCCGGTGCGGCCAAATATCATGCTATGAGCAGTCTCATTACCTGTTGTTGTTCCAACGGCCACATCAAGCATACCGCCATCGATATTGATGGTAGCAACAGTGCCTGCACCGTATCCGCCTTCAAGGCCGATTTCAGAGCGAAACGTTCCACCGGTAATATTAATAGTAGCACTTGTTCCCGCAACCTCATTTGCTACTTTAACTTGCTCATGAGTTCCTGTGCTCAGGTTTGGCATACCCTTTACCATACCCGTTCCAGAGATATTGATTACAGAACTGC
>JBFZBH010000159.1:0-4686 GCA_041308525.1 Phycisphaerae bacterium
AGCTTTCTTTTTAGCCATAAGAGCAGGGTCTAACAGGCCTGCATACATTCCGTTTCTTGCCTTGCGGCTGTTCTGAACGCCGAAAAGCAAATCTTTTGCCTTGCGTGCGTTTTCGTCGCTGCGTCCGCTGTAGGCTATAAGCATAACCTCAAGTGCGTTGAGCCGCTGGAGGACATAAGGAAAGTATCTATCTCGCATATAAACAAGCTCGTCCATAGTAAGCTGCCTGCTTGTGCTTCCGGGATTGCCTGAAACGAAGATGAGGTCTCCATCGCTGACACCTTTAGTGCTGAATTTTAAATAATGCTCTATTTTTGCGGGTTTACCGTTTTCATAAGCACGAAACAGGCAGATATCGAGGTCGTATCTTGGGTATTCGAAATTATCCGGGTCACCGCCGAAAAATGCAATCTGCTGTTCGGGCGCGAAGACAAGCCGCACATCTGTGTATTTCTTGTAGCGGTATAAATGATATGCGCCGCCCTGATAAAGCGTTATAACATCGCTTCGAAATCCTGTTTTATCGAGCGATTCTTTTTCGATTTCTGCCATTACAGCACGGCGTGCCAGAAAAGCCTCTGCGGCATTGACATCGGATTTGACAGCGGCATTCACACGTTCTGTGACATCTTCTATGCTCATAAGGATGTTCAATTCCAAATCAAGGCATTGTTTTTCCTCGCTCAAAGTTTTCGCATAAAAACCGTCACGATAGTAATTGTGCTTTTCATCGCTGAATTTGTGCAGGGCATCGGCGCCGACGTGATGGTTGGAGATAATAAGGCCGTCGGGTGATATGAATGAGCCGCTGCCGCCGCTGTTAAAACGTACGGATGCTTTCTGAACGTTCTGGAGCCATGCATCCGATGGTTCAAAGTTATATTTATCTTTCAGGAGCTTATACGGCATATTATTATAGAGCCACATACCTTCATCTGCCTTTATCACGCGTTCACATAAAACCATAATTCCGATAACCGCCAATAAAATTATTTTTTCCATTTTCCGCTTTTCTTTTTTCATTTTCTATACTCCAATTGGAAATTTTAATCGAGATCTATTTTAAGTTCTGCCTGATTATTTACTACATTTTTTTTAATTTCACGTCGGGTCCGCGAAGGTATTTAGGCTGTAAGGAAAGGGGGTCTGCAAATTGCCCGGCACGTGCAAGCTTATATCCGAGGAGATGGAGTTTCGAGGCTTTTGGTGTCCAGTATTTCTCGTCTATAAAATTGATACCTGCTGCCTCGAATTTCTTTCTGTAAAAAACCAGACCCTCGCCGAGAAGCCATACAGGTTCATTATTTTTTACAAAGCTTTCGACAAACTCCTCAGCAGTCATTAAGCAATCCTCGGCAATCTTGTGCCAGCCGTCAATCGCTTCCGTTTTCTCTGTTCCTGCCTGCATCCGCTGATAGGCTGCTATGAAAAATTGCCCTCTCTTTGCATCGAGGACAGAGGCTATTTTCTCGATGTTACAGTTTTTTTCTCTTAAAAAATCGCTCGCATTTGCAGCGATGCAATCGAGGGTATCGACTGCAACAATCCTCACTGAGCGATTTGCGAGATGCATAACCTTTGCAAATGTCGCAGCGATTCTCAGTCCGGTAAAACTGCCTGGCCCAATGGACACATAAATTTCAGTGATTTCCTTTGGCTGAAGGCGGAATTGGCCGAGTAAACGGTTTATGGCAGGGAATATTTCGGAACTGTGCCTTACAGGCGTTGAAAATGTGTGTTCAGCAAGTAAATTATCGGCCCTTGCAATAGCGGCCGAACCGGTGCGGCCGGATGTTTCCAGTGCCAAGATTAAAGGATTGTTATTCATTGTTTTTGATTAATATGCCATTTTTTCTGGACGATATTGTTACTATGAAATTTAAGGCCAATGTTTTTAACGGAATAGTAACGTTGACTGAAGCTTATTGCAAATGTTTCCTGAACAGCTTTGAGAAAGGAACAGGCTTGAGGAAATTTACGGTTATATCACAGTTGATGGTTTTGTTTGTCATCCTGTCAGCGATTCGGGCTTTCGGTTCGGATGCATTCGTTCCGGAGTCGCCGATAAGCGGCATAGGAAGCGAGCTGTCAGTCCGCAATGTAGCCCTCGAAATGATGAATGTCGGCATAGAGCAGTATAACCGTGCTTTATTCGATGCATCGGAAAAAACACTTCTTAAGGCCCAGCAGTTTAAGAAATATCTAACGGAAGCCGAAATCGGGACCCTCACAAGGTATCTTAGAAAGGCAACTGTTGCTGCAGTAAAGAGAAAAGGTGCCATCGAAGATTTGCGGAAGGCGGATAAGCTTTTGAAGGAAAATCAGTTCCTCAGGGCAAAAGCGCATCTTGTAAATATCAGCACCAGCGAGCTTCTTACGCCCCTCGAATCCGAAGTTGTCCGCAAGGGCCTGGAAATAATAAATAAAAACCTCGCTGAGCAGGATAAGCAGTATCTTGATATTTACCAGCAAAGTGTTCTGCTTTATGAGCAGGGTCAGCTCGAAGCTGCACGTGCCGGCTTTATAAGGGTGACGCTTTACGGCTTGTTAGTTCTTCCGCTTGACCGCATGCCGGAGCAGTATATAGAAAAAATAGACGGAGTTCTCGGGAAGGCCGTCAGCCCATTAATGACTACCGAAGGCCTCTTCTCGCAATCGTTCCAGCCTATTTTTGCTCCTGACGGCTCGCTGCTCGGTGACAGGGCCAGGTATAAAACATTCCCGGGCACCGAAACACAGCTGCGGGCAGAAGAGGCGCCTGCGATGAATCCTGCGAGGAAAAGCCTTGTCCAGAGTTATGTGAATGCAGTTGTAACAAGCTCGATTGCCAAAGCTCGCGAATACATCAAGAGCGGAAAATTCTATCTGGCCCAGAACCAGATTGAAACCGCTAAAAAGGCAATCGGAGATAACCTGTCGTATTTGGAAAAAGATATTGTCGAAAGATATGACTCTCAGCTAAAAGAGATTCAAGCTCAGATTAACGACGGCATCGCCAAAGCATTCGGAAGTGCCCAAATCGATTCTGCAATCGACCCTTAGGGTTTTGAAAAGTCAGTAATTATTTCCGTCGTGAAATCAACCGATCATTTCTTATATCGGTTTTGTTTTATGATAATCAATTCGGGGGGTTATGTTACCTGATGGCGGCCGGATATCTGCAGACTGAATTTAATGTTTCATCAGCATCAACGAACGGTTTTTTTGTCGAAAATTCTTAAAAATCCGCGTTTTTGCCCCTTTTAGCGGCGATTTTTACCGAACTATTTTTCAGCCACTGCAGGCCTTTTTCCCGCATCTAAAACCTGTTCTTCTGATATTATAGGCCCGTGGCATAAATGCAGATTTTTTGCTTGCATATCAGGCGAAATATTAGTAAACTACACTATCATAGAAGTACTTATCTCAGCGATGTGGGTGATAGTATAAATTTGAGATATGATTTTCACGTTTGGCAGGAGGTTTATTTTGGAAAAGTTAAATTATTTCAAGAAATCTCTCGGTGGTTATCTTTTCTTTTCAGCTGTCTCGGTCATGATGGTTCTTGCTGTTTGTGCGGCAAATGCACAGGATAACGGCAAAGACGCCAATGCTACTTCGAATCAAAAGGCTGCAGAGGGAAACGGTAACCAGAAAACCGCTATACAAGACTCCAATGAACGAGGCAGAGTGCTCGAAGTTATCAGCCGGGCGGATGCATTCGTTACACAGGAAAATTTCTCCGAAGCGAAAAAGTGCCTCGAGCAGATAAAGGACAGCAAGGCCTTGTCTGAAGAGGAGCGTTCGCTGGTTATTGATGGAATCAAGTCCCTTGATGTTCAAATCAATAACCAGAAAAGACAAATAGCGCTGACTTACAACGCCGGTGTTGAATACTACCGGGCAGGCCAGCTTGAAAAGGCACGGGAATGTTTTGTAAAAATTGTGAATAAAAACATGCTTGTTGCGCCTGCTGGGCAGAGGGCCTCTGATTATATCGAAAAGATAGATAAGGCACTCGCTCAAAGGGCTGCAGCTGCTTTGAAGCAGCAGGTGACATCAGACCCCAATGCAGTTAGTGCACTTAAGGGCATAGCAGACAAAAGGGCTGATGGGGGCACTGAAGCAGTCATAGTTGTTCCTCCGGCAGATATGAATATACCTGTCCCTGTTACTGTCGTGACGCCAGTGAGGGTCCCTGTCACAGCAGAGCCTGTTCAGCGGATTCAGCCGGCAGCACAGCCCGACAGCTACATTGCGAAAGTCAACCAGAGAATGGCGATTGTTCGCAATTATACTGAGGCAATCGTTAATGATGCCAACGATAAAATAAGCCAGTATATAAACGCGAATGAATTTGATAAGGCCACTGCTGAGCTTGAAATGGCTCAAAGAGTCGTAAATGACAACCAGTTTAATCTCGGCAAGGAAGTCTATAATGAATATAACAGCAGGCTGCTGAGTATGTCCGGCGAAATCAAGCAGGCAAAGACTGCTCAGGCAGACAGAGAAAAAATAGCACGTGAGGCCGCAGCAACTAAGGCCCAGATAGATTTCCGCAGCAAGATGGAAAGTGAAAGAGGCGCCAGAATTAAGGAACTGATGGCGACAGCGAAAGCTTATCAGGGCCAGCAGCGATACGAGGAAGCAATCGGCCAGCTGGAAAGTCTTCTGGCAATAGACCCGACGAACGATGAGGCTCTATTG
>JBFZBH010000160.1:0-4669 GCA_041308525.1 Phycisphaerae bacterium
GTACATGGGCGTTTTTTGAGCATTTAGTCGGGCCTGAAAACCACTGGCTGCCGCCGGATAATTTTCAGGAAGACCCATTTATCGGTGATGCTTACCGAACTTCACCCACAAACATCGGCATGGCTCTTCTTAGCAATTTGGCTGCCTGCGACTTCGGCTATATCTCAACAAAGACGCTTATGGTTCGCTCTGACCAAACATTTAAAACAATGGAAGAACTGCCCCGATATCACGGACACTTCTACAATTGGTATGACACCCGAACGCTTCATTCATTTCATCCCCGTTATATTTCTACCGCCGATAGCGGCAATTTATCAGGATCGCTGATAACTCTCGGAGCTGGTTTTGCAGAATTGGTCTACCATCCTATCCTCCCAGAAGGATGGCGAAATGGGCTGGAGGATACTGCTCAAATCCTTCTGGATGAACTACGTATGGCGTTGAAAAATCCGCCGCAAGGGAGGGACACAGACGGTATTCGGCGCGTACAAAAAACAGTCGCCGAACAGATTATGTCTCTTGGGTTCGCATCTGCCACTTTATCAGGGACATACCGAGCCTTAACCCTGTTTGCTTCTACTTTATCTGAGGTTGAAAGTCTTGTCCGTACGGGCAGTGAACCGGATTTCTGGTTTCGCTCATTGCGAAATCAGTGTGAAGACCTGCGAAATGACCTGATTTATCTGGCACCGTGGCTCGATTTAGACAGGGATGTCAACAGAACTCAACAGGAGCGGCCTTTTGCGGATATGATTCCTTGCCTGCATGATTTGGCTGATTTGAAGATTGGCACCCTGGCGCATAATTCGCCGGAAATGCCGGAACAATCTGATAATCATTATGAATCTTCTTTGCCTCGCGATATCCTTGAGCTTTCTGCAACACGAGCTGCTCAACGCATAACGGCCTTAGAAAATCTTCAGAACCGATGCCGCGAATTGTCTGAAATCGACATGAGTTTTTTATATGATATTTCACATAGACTAATGTCAATTGGCTATAATTGCGACACACACCAGCGAGACCCCGGCTACTATGACCTGCTGGCTTCTGAGGCCAGACTGAGCAGCTTTCTGGGTGTGGCTCTGGGGCAACTGCCTATCGATCATTGGTTTTGTCTGGGACGTCAGTTAGTTCCTGGCGACAAGGCTAAAGTATTAGTATCCTGGAGCGGTTCGATGTTTGAATACTTGATGCCGCTGTTGATCATGCCCACCTATGAAGCGACACTGCTGTATGAATCCTGTCGGGAAGCTGTGCATCGTCAGATAAGTTACGGATTAAGCCATGGTACGCCGTGGGGATTTTCCGAATCCTGCTTCAATCAGATTGATGTTCAGAAAGTGTATCAATATCGCGGATTTGGCGTCGTTGGCCTTGGTCTTAAACGAGGATTGAAGGACGACCTTGTGGTAGCGCCATACGCAGCGGCTCTGGCACTAATGGTCGAGCCTTTCACCGCTTGCCAAAACCTTCAAGAGATGGCCGAAGAAGGGTTCGTCGGCCGCTACGGTTTTTATGAGGCTATCGATTACACTCGCAGCAGAGTACCGCAGGGAAAGAATTTTGCTGTTGTCCGAACTTATATGGCCCATCATAGCGGGATGAGCCTGCTTGCCATAGACAATTCTCTCATGGGAGAGCCTATGCAACGGCGGTTCCTGAGCGACCCGCGGATTCGCGCTTACTTATTGTTGCTGCAGGAGCGAATACCTGTCACCGAGGTCCGAACAAAAATTGGAATAGCTTCGGAGAAACCTGAAACTGTCGGCCAAGCAGAGCCGGCTGAGATCGCTTCGCGGTCCTTCACACGAGCAGATTCGCCAGTGCCTGATGTACATCTGCTTTCCAATGGCCGCTACCATGTTCTTATTACATCAGCAGGAAGCGGTTACAGTCGATGGGAAAATCTGTCTTTGACGCGATGGCAGGAAGACGTTACGAGAGACCATTGGGGAACTTTTTTATACTTCAGCGATATCGACACGGGCAACACGTGGTCCGTAACTGCCCAGCCGATGTGCCCGCAATTTGACCATTATGAAGCCACATTTTTTCAAGGCGCCGTTGAGTTTCAATCTATACGAGATAAAGTAAAAGTGCAGATGAGAGCAGCGGTTTCTTCCGAAGACGATGTTGAATTGCGACGTTTGTTGATTACAAATCTTGCGGGACACAGCCGAAATTTTGAAATTACCAGTTATGCGGAAGTCGTACTTATCAATGGTGTCGATGCATGTGAACAGCCCGCGTTTCAAGGCTTGTTTGTACAGACGGAAATCGTACCGGAAAAGGCGGCAATTCTTTGTATTCGGCGGCCCAAATCACCGGAAGAGTCCTGGCCCGTATTCTTTCACGGGATGGTCATTCATGATATTGTTCCATCTGAGGAAGTTTCATTTGAGACAGACCGTTCACGTTTTCTGGGGAGATGCCGAACAGCGGCTGACGCTGTCGCCATGAAAAATCCAGGTGCGCTGTCCGGCACCTGCGGTGCGGTGCTGGACCCTGTAATGGCTGTCCGACGTCGCATACATCTTGGGCCGGGACAATCCGTTACGCTGGATGCTATCTGGGGAGTTGGACAAGACCGTTCAAAAGCTCTGTCGCTTTTGGACAAGTATTATGACCACCACCTGGCAGATCGCGTATTCGAAATGGCATGGACGCACAGTCAAGTTATGCTGCACCAGTTGCAGGCCAGGGAGTCTGATAGTCAGTTATTCAATCAGTTGGCCGGTCTTATCATATATTCCAACCCGCGTTTACGCGCTCGCCCCAGCCTGATTGCTCGCAATCGCAAAGGTCAATCCGATCTTTGGGCATACGGTATATCCGGTGATTTGCCCATAGTAACTCTTCGAGTGTCTGACCAATCGGGGCTCGACCTCGTTCGCCAGGTGCTTAAAGCGCACGCATATTGGCACAATATGGGAGTGCGAGTTGATATGGTCATCCTGTGTGAAGCGTACATGGGATACCGCCAAAATCTTATGGATGCGATCATTGGCCTTGTAAACGCCAGTCTCGAGGCCAAATCTCTCAATCAGCCCGCTGGCATATTCGTGCGGAACATCGACCAGGTTCCCGAAGAGGATCGTATGCTGCTTCGCTCAATTAGTCGAATTGTACTGAGCGACCGCGTTGGTACTTTGGCTGAACATCTGGAAAGGCACGCCATACCCAAATTTGACTTACCTCTGCTAAAGCCGACGCGCAAGCCGGAAGAAACTGTGTCCGATGATGCAGATACACCCCATAGCGAACTTCTGTTCTTCAACGGCTGGGGCGGATTTACTCATGACGGCAGGGAATATGTAATCATTCTGCGTCCGGGGTCGGTCACTCCGGCGCCATGGGCCAATGTCCTGGCAAACCCAGATTTTGGCTCGGTCATCAGCGAATCAGGAGGGGCCTATACCTGGTATCAGAACGCGCATGAATTTCGTCTAACGCCCTGGTATAACGATGCTGTTGGTGACATCAGCGGCGAGGCCTTCTATATCCGTGATGAGGAGACAGGCAGGTTCTGGTCGCCAACACCATGGCCAACTCGAGGTCTAACATCCTATGTCTCACGCCATGGATTAGGATATTCCGCTTTTGAACACACCGAAGACCGCATCTTCTCTGAAGTCTTTACTTATGTAGCGCCAGCGGCACCCCTTAAGTTTACAACCATAACAGTTCGGAATCTTTCGAACCGAAGCCGCAAGCTGAGTCTGACCGGTTATGTCGAATGGGTCTTGGGCGAGAGCCGCGCACGGCACTCTATGTATGTCGTAAATCGGCTGGACCCGCAAACCGGTGCGATATTCGCCTCGAATACTTTCAAAGCAGACTTTAGCAAATCTGTGGTTTTTTTTCACTGCAGCCACCCTCAACGGACATTAACGACTTCCCGGACTGAGTTTCTGGGACGAAACGGTTCCTTGAATTCACCCGCGGCAATGCGTGGAGAGAGTCTGTCCAATCACGTAGGCACAGGCGACGACCCGTGCGGGGCTATTCAGGCGTATGTGGAAATTCCGCCGGGAGAGCAAATCCAGGTCGTATTTGTGCTCGGTGCGGCGGACAGTGAACAGCAGGCACGTGCTTTTTTGGCACAGAGCAACGGCGTCGATGGTGCCAGACGTGTCCTGGAAGATGTTTGGGATATGTGGAAACGGAACCTAGGCGGAATTCATGTGGACACGCCCGATGCCTCGGTGAACCTACTGGTTAATCACTGGCTGCTGTACCAGACACTGGCCTGCCGTTTTTGGGGACGCAGCGGATATTATCAATCCGGAGGGGCATTTGGTTTCCGCGACCAACTGCAGGATTCTCTGGCCTTTTTATACGAGTGTCAATGGCTTACACGACAGCATCTGCTGACATGCTCCAGCCGGCAGTTCCGCGATGGAGATGTCCAGCACTGGTGGCATCCGCCGTTGGGGCGAGGCGTGCGCACGCGCATCTCGGATGATTACCTCTGGCTGGTCTATGTCGCGTGTCGCTACGTGGCTGCGACGGGTGACACCGGAGTACTGGATGAGCAGATTCCGTTTCTCGAGGCAGCTACCCTCGATCCGGCCGAAGAAAGCCATTATGGGATGCCCCAGGTTTCGGAAAACTCGGCTACCGTTTATGAACACTGTGTCCGTGCACTGAATCACGCTATGCG
>JBFZBH010000161.1:0-4669 GCA_041308525.1 Phycisphaerae bacterium
GCGATTAAAGGGCTGGTGTGCATACCGGCTGACGTTTTTTTGCTAATAATTTTTAAAATTGAGCAGGGATAATAGTAATCCTGCATTAACTTATTCTTTGTTTTTGGAGTAAAAAGCGTGATTGAGTTTAGAAAAAGCAGTATTTTGTTTATTGGTATTCTTGTTTTATCAGTTAATTTTGCAAAGGCAGAGAACTGGCCGGCGTGGCGAGGGCCTCGCGGTGACGGAACCAGCATTGAGAAAAATATCCCGAAAAACTGGGAGCCTAATAATGCGGTTTGGAAGACACAGCTGCCGGGGAAAGGACACGCATCGGCGATTGTCTGGGGGGATAGAATATTTACGGTAACGGCTTCGGCTGAGACGCAGGAGCGAATCCTTTTGTGCTTAGAGCGCAGCAGCGGCAAGATCCTGTGGCAGCAGACGGTTGTCAAGGGGCCGCTGGAGAAGATTCACAAGGAGAACAGCTATGCATCGGGAACGCCTGCGACGGACGGGGAGCGGGTCTATACGGCTTTTCGGGCGGGAGATGATATATTCGTTTCTGCGCACGATTTTAAGAGCGGCAAGCAGATTTGGCAGGTGAAGGCGGGGACGCACGAAGGCGAGTGGGGATTCAGCAATGAGCCGGTGCTGTTTAAGGGCAAGGTGATTTTGGACGGAGACGGCAAAGGCGATTCGTTTTTAATTGCACTGAACTGCAAAGACGGCAAGACAATCTGGCGGAACGAGCGGACTAATAAGGGGATAAGCTACAGCGCACCATTGATTGGGCAGATGGCGGGACGGATGCAATTGATTCAGTGCGGCGACAGGAGCGTGACGAGCTTTGACCCGGACAGCGGAAAGGAATTGTGGAAGGTTGACGGGCCATCGGATGAAATTGTCACGACGCCGGTTTACAGTGAAAAGGCGGGGCTTGTTTTCGTAAGCAGCAGCTGGCCAAAGCAGGTGCTGCTGGCGATACGGCCGGATGGAAGCGGCAATGTCACCAATACGCACGTTGTATGGAGCGATTCGAGGGGAGCGCCTTATGTGCCCTCTTTGATTGCTGCGGGTGATTATCTGCTGAGCGTGAATAATTCGGGGGTTGGGTTCTGTTATGAGGCTGCTACAGGAAAGGTATTCTGGCAGGAAAAACTTGGGCGGCATCATGCATCGCCTGTCCTGATAGATGGGCTTGCTTATTTTATTAACGATGACGGGGTGGTGAATGTAATCAGGCCGGGTGCACAGTTCGAGAGGGTCGCGCAGTATTCGCTCGGTGAGCAGTGTTATTCCTCTCCGGCAATCAGCGATGGGCAGGTGTTCATTCGCGGCTTTAAGCATTTGTTCTGTTTCGGCCAAGGGAAACAATCCGAAGCAAAGGAGGCCCAGGGCGGTGCTAAATAGCTCTGTTGATTGCAGCAACATCTGCAGATACGCTCTTTAAAAAATGTTTTCGTTTGAATCAGTTTCTATTTTTATATTTTCAGGAAAATTTTATGCCATTTAAAACATTTGGTCTTTCGGACCCGCTTGTGCGGGGAATTCTTGCGGTCGGCTATACCGCACCAACTGAAATTCAGTCGAAGGTAATTCCGGCTGCGATAGAAGGGAAGGATATTATAGGCTGTGCCCAGACCGGCACAGGGAAAACTGCTGCTTTCGTACTGCCCATTCTAAACCGGCTCGGTCACGAGAAGACGGCAGCAAGGAAAGTTGTCAAAGCGCTTATTATTACTCCGACCCGCGAGCTGGCAGTGCAAATCGAAAATGAAATAGACGGCTACGGCAAATTCCTGAATGTGAGGACCGTGGCAGTCTATGGCGGCGTGAATATCAAGCACCAGCTGGATGCACTTCATCGCGGTGTTGACATCGTTGTTGCAACACCGGGACGGCTGATGGACCACATGCATCGGCGAAGCGTTGATTTCAGACATCTGGAGGTTCTCGTTCTCGACGAAGCCGACCGAATGCTGGATATGGGATTCATCAGAGACGTGCGAAGAATCGTCGATACTCTGCCAAAAAAACGCCAAACCATGTTTTTTTCCGCCACAGTGTCGCCCGAGATAAAGGCCATCGCCTCAGACATGCTGAAGTCTCCGGTAATGATACAGATCGGCCGCCCGCGCAACCCAATCGAAACGATTACGCAGCATATCTATCCGGTGCGCAGGGACCAGAAGATGGCGCTTCTGCTTTACATGCTGCAGAATATGCAGATGTACAGCGTCCTTGTTTTTTCCCGCACGAAGCACGGGGCTGATAAAATCAGCCACCACCTTGAGCGGGCAGGAATCCTGTCGGTAGCGATACATTCCGGCCGCACACAGAGTCATCGCCAGCGTGCGCTCGACGGCTTTAAGAGCGGCAAGTACCAGGTGATGGTCGCAACAGATATCGCTGCCCGCGGAATTGATGTCACGGGGATATCGCATGTCATCAATTTTGATGTGCCCGCCTATGCGGAAGATTACATTCACCGCATCGGCCGGACAGGCCGTGCCGAAGCCACAGGCGATGCAATTACGTTCGTTTCACACGAGGAGAACCAGTATCTTCACAAGATTGAAAAATTCATAGGCCGTGAATTCAAACCGGAAAAATTCAAGGACTTTACATACACTCAACATGAATTGCCGCAGCCGCAGCCGCAACCACAGATGCATCCTGCACATCAACGGCATCCGGGTCGGCACAGAGGTAAATTCCGGCCGCGAAGGAAAAGATGGTAAGACGTTTATGTAAGCCTGCCCTGAGCGCAATTTAATGAGCATTTTAAGACAGCAGACAAGAAATATTGAAAAAATAGAAGGCAATTCGAGCAAGAACATGGTATTATTGTCCAATCGAAAAGGCAGGCTGCACAGTGGGGCGTTTAAACCGCCTGCGGCAGATGATTTTAGGCTATTTATATGAAAAAGTAATGAATGTACTGTACAACAGCTTTATGGTTTGATTGAATGGTTCACAGATAATATAATGGAATTAAATAAACGCCGGATGGCCCGGTGTAATCTATTTTTCTTGAAAGGAGATAGTAATGAAGATTTATGTAGGCAATTTGTCCTTTGACGTTACCGATGACGATTTACGTCAGGCTTTCGCAGCATTTGGCCAGGTCGAAACCGCCAATGTTATCAAGGACAAGTTCAGCGGTGAATCGAAAGGTTTCGGTTTTGTCGAGATGCCTTCAAAGGAAGAGGCCGCAGCAGCTATGGCAGGCATGAACGGCAAAGACCTCAAAGGCAAAGCGCTTAATGTCAACGAGGCCCGTCCTCGCGTTGACCGTCCTCGGGGCGGCGGCGGTGGATACGGCGGCGGCAGGTCCGGCGGCCGGTCTGGCGGCGGTGGCGGCAGAGGCCCAAGAGGAGGCGGCGGTGGCGGCGGCGGTTACGGGGGCGGAAGACGCTACTAATAAACAGCCAAATTCAATTATTGCTTAAGCATACAAAACCGGACTCCAAAACGTTGGGGTCCGGTTTATTGTTATTAAAATATAATTTTGGGATTTTGGCGGATTTGGCGACAATTTTCATAACAATTACTCCAGATTACAGCCTCGCCATCTTGACGATTTCATTAAGAGACAGATATTGAATCGGAGCGAACGCACTGCTCTATCGGTTTTGATTTCATAAATTGCGGCTTGTGGAACATATTGTTTATTTGTATAATCAATCCTGTTCAGGTTATTATACGGCACTTTATAATTCGGATGTCAGGCAAAAGGAACAGAAATGAAATTTACACGATATTTTCTTTATACAAGAAACCGGATGGATCGCTCGTGTATCAGGGAAGAATGGATTCAGAATGCCATAGATAATCCAATAAGGGTAGAGATTCAGAAAGACAAAAGAATTCGAAAATGGACACACGTAAAAGAAGTAAATAAATATCTGCGGGTTATTCTGCTTGCGGATGGCGAAACTGTGCACAATGTTTTCTTTGACCGAAACTTTCAGGAGTAATGTTATGAAGATAAAGTACTTTACAGATACGGACACTGCTTTAGTGGAGTTTTCAGACCATCCCGTGTCCCAGACCAAAGAGATAAATGAGAATATATACGTTGATTTGGACGCAGACGACAATCTGGTGAATATGACTATCGAGCATGCAAGCAAGCAGGCCAATATAGCTGAGGTAGCTTATCAGCAGATTGAAAGCCGAAGCACCTGAACGGCGAAAAATTAAAAGACATCACAATGCAATAAAGACACAATCAGCTTTTTTTATCAGCCGGAAGGCGGGAAAATCGAACCTGAGGAATAATGATAAGAATCGGCAATGTAAGTCTTGATGTTCCATATTTTCAGGCGTCGCTTAGCGGGTACAGCGATTATGCGATGAGGGCGATTGCGCGCGATTGCGGTGCGCCTTTAACTTTCGCGGGTGTTATGCTCGCAAAAAGCGCTGTGCATCCGAGAGTTTTTAACAATCCGATATTTAAGGCCGGTGATGATGAACATCCTATAGGGGCGCAGCTTTTGGGTGAGGAGCCGCAAATTATGGCAACGGCTGCGAAGATAGTCAGGAAGGCAGGGTATGATTTGATTGACCTGAATTTTGCGTGCCCTGCTCCGAAGGTGCTTCGGAGGAAACGGGGAGGGTATCTTCTCAATGAGCCTGATAAGGTGATGGAAATTTTTTATGCTGTTAAGGAAGCGGTGGATTG
>JBFZBH010000162.1:0-4625 GCA_041308525.1 Phycisphaerae bacterium
AGCCGTTAAATTTATTGAAAACGTAAAGCTCGCAAGCCACCTTGCCAATGTTCTCGACAGCAAGACCCTTGTTATTCATCCTTCGACAACGACACATCAGCAGCTTAGCGATGCAGAGCAATTGGCTGCAGGTGTTACCGCTGATTATATCCGTGTATCTGTCGGAACGGAGCATATCGATGATATAATTGCTGATTTCGAACAAGCCCTATCAAAAAGTTTTTAGTTTTGAGTTTTAAGTTTTTAGTTGTGGAAGTTGTATCTATGCAAGATAGTATTATAAAAAACAAAAGTTATTGTTTTGCATTGCAAATTATAGAACTTTGTTCAGAATTAAAAGATTTCAAGCACTATGTTATATCGACACAACTTTTAAGGGCAGGGACAAGTATAGGAGCAAATGTTGAAGAGGCCTTGGCAGGGCAAAGTCGAAAAGATTTCTTTGCAAAAATATCTATCGCATCGAAAGAGTCCAGAGAAGCTAATTACTGGTTAAGGTTGATTCGAGATTCCAACATTACTTCCGATAGGAAAATTGATGTCTTGATTAAAGATTCTGAAGAATTGATTAAAATATTGACCGCAATTGTAAAGACTGGTAATAGAATGACTCAAAACTCTAAATATAATAACTTAAAACTAAAAACTTAAAACTAAGGACTAAGGATATGTGGGAATATACAGATAAGGTAATGGACCATTTCCTCAATCCGCGAAATGTCGGGGAGATTGAGCATCCCGACGGTGTCGGCGAAGTAGGGTCGCTTGCGTGCGGCGATGCGTTGAAGCTGACTTTCAAACTTGACCAGAATCATCGAATCAAGGACGTCAAGTTCAAGACATTCGGATGCGCAAGCGCGATTGCTTCTTCCTCAGCGCTTACTGAATTGATAAAGGGCAAGACTCTCGAAGAGGCTGCAATGATCACCAATAAGGAAATTGCAGAGTTTCTCGGCGGGCTGCCTGAGCAAAAGATGCACTGTTCGGTTATGGGCAGGGAAGCACTTGAGGCGGCGATTGAGAATTACCGCACAGGCGGGAAGAAAAAACACGAACTTGAAGGAAACGTTGTCTGCACCTGTTTTGGCGTAACAGACAAGGAAATCGAGCGTGTCATCCGGGAAAATGACCTTACAACAGTTGACCAGGTGACAAATTATACGAAGGCCGGCGGCGGGTGCGGCGGATGCAAAGGCGAGATTGAAAAAATAATCGAAAGGGTGCGAGGAGAGAAAGTAACACACGAAGTTCTCGGCCCTCCGGCGAAGGGAAAGAAACTAACCAATATTCAGAAGATTCAACTTGTCCAGCAGACAATAGATGAGCAAATCCGGCCGGCGCTGCGAGCGGACGGGGGCGATATAGAGCTAATCGATATCGAGGGCAATAAGGTAATCGTTGCGTTCAGAGGAATGTGCGCCGGCTGCAGAACTGCCGAGTTTACTCTAAAGGACGTTGTGGAAGCGAAATTGCGAGAGTTTGTAACCGCAGATATTTTCGTAGAGGAATACAAAGAGCCATAAGCTGCGCTAATGCAGAGAAAGAAGATATGAAAACGATATATTTTGACAATAATGCCACATCGAAGACAGCAGAGGAAGTTTTGCGGGAAATGGAGCCTTTTTTCTGCGAGCTTTACGGCAATCCTTCGAGTATGCATACCTTCGGCGGCCAAATCAGCAGATACATTCGGAAGGCACGACATCAGGTTGCCGATTTGCTCGGCTGTGATGAAAGCGAGGTTATTTTTACCAGCGGCGGCACAGAAAGTGATAACGCCGCAATCAAAGGCGTGCTCGCTGCTATACCTCAGAGGCGAAAAATCATAACCACGAGGGTGGAACACCCGGCTGTTCTGACGACCTGCCGCGAACTCGCGAACCAGGGTTATAATGTCGTGGAGATAAGTGTTGACAAGCTCGGCAGGCTCGATATGGATGAGCTGGAAAAACAGGTCGATGACAATACCGCAATCGTTTCGATAATGTATGCCAATAACGAAACCGGTGTCCTGTTCCCTATTGAAGAAATCTCAGAGCTCGTCAGCAGCAGGGGAGTTGTATTTCATACTGATGCTGTTCAGGTAGTCGGCAAGATGCCTCTGAATCTGTCGAAAAGCAAAATAGATTTGCTCAGCCTTTCAGGCCATAAGCTTCACGGCCCAAAGGGGATCGGTGTTCTCTATATCCGAAAGGGAACCAGAATTGCACCGTTTATCCTCGGCGGTCACCAGGAATCAGGAAAGAGAGCAGGTACAGAAAATGTCCCCAGCATAGTTGGCATTGGCAAGGCCTGTGAGATTGCTGGTAAATATATCGAAGACGAAAATACGAGAGTCAAATATTTGCGTGATAAACTTGAAAATGGAATTCTGCAAAGCTGTCCTGATTCGCGTATCAATGGTGACAAAGGAAACCGCCTTCCGAACACCACCAACATAAGTTTCGAGTTCATCGAGGGCGAATCCATTTTGCTTCTTCTCGACAAGTTCGGAATTTGTGCGAGCAGCGGCTCGGCCTGCACCTCCGGCTCACTGGAGCCGTCGCATGTCCTGCGTGCGATGGGCGTTCCATTTACGGCTGCTCATGGTTCTATTCGTTTCAGCCTCTCCCGGTATAACAGCGAAGAGGAAGTTGATTTCGTTCTCGAAAAGCTGCCGCCGATAATAGAAAGATTGCGGCAGTTATCACCGTTTGTTGCAGGCAAATAGCTTTTTTTAAGGGCGATTTCTATGACTGAAATGAAACTGCTTTCCGTGATGGTTGTCCTGTTTCTCGTCCTCGACCCGCTTGGAAACATTCCTGTGTTTTTATCAGTCCTCTCGAACGTAAGCCCTGAAAGGTTCAAGCGTGTTGTTATACGTGAACTTCTTTTTGCTTTAATTGTCCTTGTAATTTTTCTTTTTGCAGGAAAATATATTCTCGATGCACTGGATGTTTCTCAGCCCTCTCTTGGTATTGCAGGCGGCATCATACTTGCCCTCATTGCAATTAAGATGATTTTTACCGGTACGGAAAGTATTTTCCACGTTGAATCAGGCTCAGAGCCATTCTTTTTTCCTCTGGCGGTTCCTCTTACAGCCGGGCCATCAGCTATGACAACGGTGATTTTGATTATGGCAAGAGAGCCATCCCGCTGGCCCGAATGGTTATTTGCCCTTGTCTGTGCGTGGCTTCTTTCAGCTGTGATTTTATACTACTCAGGCTTTCTTAGCCGCGTTATTGGTAAAAGAGGCCTGCTTGCCTGCGAGCGGCTTATGGGAATGCTGCTTACCGCTGTTGCTGTTCAGATGTTTATCAATGGTCTTAGCCAGGCAAAACTCCTTTAAAGTTTGAAGGCGTTAAACCTGTATTAAATAAATTCCGAGTCGCACTAAATCATAAGTGATATATGTCCATTCCGCAGGGGCCGCAGCGAAATTCAATCCGCAACTTGTGACCATCCTCATCTTCCAGAATTAATGGTTCGACAGAGATTCGCCCATTGGGATTTTTGCATAAACCAAGCTGTCTTCTCAGGCAGTATTTTGTCTTCATAACTAATCGACCGCGCATATCAAGCCCCGACTCCGCGGCAGACTCAATTTTTTCGACACCATGCTGCTGATAGAAGCTTCGTGCCTTTTTATTAAGGACGTTACCGAAATAAGTAAGCTCTTTAACAGGGTAGGGAATCGAATTTTTCAAAACCTTCACTGCTTTTTGAGGCCGGGTTGTCTCTCTTGTCTCTAACAGTTTTTCAATGAGGGTGCGTCTTGCACTATTGAGAGCAGAAACTGCAAAAAAATATGGGCGGCTCAAATCGAGCTGGACTTGTGAACATTCGAAAATAGTATTACCGAGTTTTTTTAATTGTGTAATTATAGTGTTTTGTGCTTCATCTTTTTTCAGTGCCGGCTGTTTTTTAAGATTCAACTCAACGGCAGCTTCATTGCCTTCCTCATCAGTGCCTGTAAGAGAAAAACCGTCAGCCGTTTCTTTTAGAACCATTGAAATCGAAATTTTTCTTTCAGCGGGATCTTTTTCAAGGGCCTTTGAGAACTGATAGTCGAAGTTGCGGTATATTTTTGAATTTACATATATGTCCTGCATTTTTTGAGGCCAGACCCTTCGACCCTCAACTTTGTTAATGACCGTTCCGGTCAGGTTGTTGTTGTGGTCAAAAAAACAAATGCCGTCCGCATTGTGTAACTGCTCCTTGCCGTCGATGACAAAAGATGCCTTCTGCACTTCCTTCACCACCCCGATAAATTCGCCGATTGATTTCGGCGTATCGATAGAGCCGATTAAATCATACCTGCCTTCGATGCCATAATCTGTAAAGCCGCGGTTAAAAGTTTTCTTTATGTCAGGATTAAACTTCAATCTTGTCTTGCCGGAAGATGACCGCTTTAGTTTTTTCTTTTCAAGGATGGCATCGAATTTCTTTCTGTACAAACCAACCGTGTTTGCGACGTAAGGTATTTCCTTCAAACGTCCCTCGATTTTGAAGGCTGTCACGCCGGCATCAATCAATTGTTCTATATGTTCCGAAAGGTTCAGGTCTTTTAACGAAAGCAAATATCGTTTTTCTGCAATTGTTTTTTCCTGAAGGTCTTTTAACGTATAAAGTTTTCTGCACGGCTG
>JBFZBH010000163.1:0-4623 GCA_041308525.1 Phycisphaerae bacterium
GATTTTTGTTGCGGTCTGACCTATTAAGACAACGGCCTTTGCCCTTTTGGCAATTTCTTCGCCGAGCGCATCGAAAGGGATATGCTTATCGTAACCGCCTGCGATGAGGATGACAGGATTATCGAAGGCCTGAAGGGCGACGATTGTGCTTTCGGGGGTGGTGGCCTTCGAATCGTTAAACCACTTGATGCCGTTTTTTTCCCAGACAAGTTCGAGCCTGTGGGGAAGCGCCTTAAAACTCGGCAGGGCTTTTCTTATCTGCTCATCGCTGACGCCGAAGAGCCTGACGATTGAAAGTGCGGCTGCGAGGTTTTGAAGGTTTGCCCAGCCGGGAAGCTGATAATGCTTTTTGATTTCGCTGCCAACATCAGAAGCAGAAAATTTTATGCAGGTGCGGCCCTTGTCTTTTTTGTATTTTTCAAACCACTTATTTGATATGGAATCATCGGCATTG
Source organism: Phycisphaerae bacterium (assembly GCA_041308525.1). Taxonomy (GTDB): domain Bacteria; phylum Planctomycetota; class Phycisphaerae; order Sedimentisphaerales; family Anaerobacaceae; genus Fen-1359. The sequence continues at coordinate 455 of JBFZBH010000163.1, forward strand.
AAGATTGAGACAGCAGGATTGTTTATATCGAGTGTCTGGAATTTGAAGATGTTTTCCTTTGCATCGCAGTATTTTTCGAAGGTGCCGTAGCGGTCGAGATGATTGGGCGTGAGGTTGGTAAGCAAAGCAATTTTGGGCATCCTGCGGATTTGTGTAAGCTGTTCAATCTGAAAGCTGGACATCTCGATAACGACCAGATCGACCAGTTTGATTTTTTCAAGAAGACACAGGAATGGTTCGTTGCCGATGTTGCCGGTAAGGAAGACATCTTCGTAGTGCGTTCTGCGTAATGCGTACGGCGTGTTTTTAAGAAGATGCGAAGTCAGGGAGGTTGTTGTGCTTTTGCCGTTGGCGCCTGTGATTCCAATTATCGTCGCGGGGCACAGTTCGAAAAAGATATTTATCTGGCTGGTAACAAGTTTGTTGTTTTTTCTGGCGACCTGAAGAAATTCGTTGTCATCAGGCACAGCGGGATTAGCAATTATGATATCGGCCTGCTCGAAATCTTTTTTGTCGTGCGAGCCGAGGTGATATTCGATGCCTTTTAAATTTGCCAGCTGCCTTAGTGAGTCGGCAAGCTTATCTGCACCTGCAAGATCAGCAACTGTTACTTTTGCTCCGGCCTTATGGGTAAATCGGACAACATCCACCCCTCCTCCAAACCTCCCCAACCCCATAACTAAAACTTTTCGATTATTAAAATTTATCATTTATAAAATTTAGGTTCATCAGTCCTTAATGTTTACAGTATAGAATATTGAAAAGCCGATTTAAATAATAGTCAAATTTTTTAACAAAGGAAGATAAAGAAGTTATATCAAAATCATAAATGAAAAGAAAAATATTAATCACAATAATCTTTTGGGGCGCTATACTGCTCTCGTTATTGATATTTTGCAGTTACTTATCAGGGGGAAAATGGGGAAAGCCGAATAATGGCTTGCGGGCAAGGATTTTCTCGGGCTATCCAATTTATCTTGCCGGGTGGGAACCGAGAATCTTTATAAAATTCAGGAATTCAGGGCAAGAACCTGTTAGATTTGCAGCGAAATCTTTATATGCATCAACAACCTGGCGGCATAACGGATTGGGCTTTGCCGACGCGATAAGCCATTATCCGGAAGGAGTTGAAGAAATAACCTTACAACCGAAACAAGCCTCAAAAGCATATCTGCTTGAAGGAGGATACACCGATAAAATGGGTTCCTATTCTGTTTCAGGGGAGATTGGTAACGAACAGATGTCTTTTGAATTACCAAAGATAAAATATTTGGTATTCCAGACCTGGTTCATTGTAGTTTTATTTACACTGATTGCAGTGAATTTCATCATCCTCAAATTCGTTTAAAAAAGCATGAACATTATTTGTTAAAAAATTTCACAAGCCTGGCGGATGTCTTCGAGGAGTTTGAGGGATTCAAGCTGCATAAAGCACCTTGCGATTTTGATTGATGGATTTTAGAAAATAGGGGTTCTTTATGGCCCTTGGCATCACAAGGTCAATGTGTCTGTTGAACAGATTCTCAAGGGCCTCGAGAAGTCCGAAATAAGTATCGGCATATTCACCGGTTTTTAGCGGGCCGAACTCGACAAGAAAGTCTATATCGCTTTTTTGGTCATCGAACTTTGAGCCTGCTGCTGCAGAGCCGAAAATCTCGAGCCTTCTGACATTGAACCTGATACAAAGCTTTTTAATCGCCTCTTTTTTTTCTTCTATCAAATTTATCATTTTATCGAAAATTTTATAAAAAACTTCGTATCACAAGAAATTTATTTTGCCTGGAGGGCGGTTGCGAGGTCCACTTTCGCGTCGATGACGGCCTGTTCGATTGCACGTTTCCAGTCTGCGCCGAACTGCTCCTTATAATGCGGTTTTTCGTAGGCATAGATAATGGAGCGCGATGCGCTAATCAGGGCGCCTGTGCCGTCCGGTTTGCAGAAACGCACGCAATCGGCTGCGGTCGCTCCCTGAGAGCCGTAGCCTGGAACCAGAAAGATGATTTTTTCATATTTTTTTCGCAGGGCAGAGGTGATTTCCGGTGCGGTGCCTCCGACAATCATTCCGGTATTGCTGTAGCCGGATTTGCCGATGCGCGACTTTTTATTTGCGATTTCCGCAACCACCTCAGCAAGTTTTTCATAAAATTTCTGGCCGCCGGCTCCCTCGAAATCGCTGATGACAGAAGCCGAAGGATTGCTTGCACGCACCCAGACAAAGACGCCTTTTCCCTGCTCATCGGCAACCTTCACGAAAGGCTCGATTCCCTCTGTGCCTGCAAAACCATTTATGGTAACAGCATCAGGCGTTAGGGTATCTTCGAGACCCGAAAGCTCGGAATTTTCAAGGTGTGCGGCTGCATACATCTCGGCGGTATGGCCGATGTCGCCTCGCTTGACATCCCCTATGACCTCAAGGCCGAGGGCATCGGCTTCGGAAAGCAGCGCATAATAGGATTCTATGCCCTCCCAGAGATATTTTTCGAAATAGGCAATATTGATTTTCACAGCAGGCACAAGCGGTGCAACTATTCGCAGCGTTTGAGTGCAGTAATCGAAAATGGCATCCAGGGCGGCAGCGGCATCGAACTCATCGTTCATATCCCTGTGGCTCCTGATTGCCTCCGGCAGCCTGTTATAAACGGGGTCTAATCCTATAATCAGCGGTGTTCTTTTTGTGCGCACTGCTTCGCAGAGCCTGTCGGCAAAATGGCTGGACATTAGTTTGTAAACCTTTCAAAAAAATATTTTCTAAAAATTACAAATTTTTTTTCACAATACAAAGGAAATACTATAATCATATAGAATGGAACAATCAAGGAATAAGTTTGGTTTCGAGGAAAAGTAATTTGGCCGAACTGCAGCAAACTGAGCAAAAGGAAAAAAAGAAGCCTGTGAAGTCCAAGCGCCGCAGGCGGTTCTGGCTGCTGATAGACCTTTCGATAATGCTGATTATTCTGGTTCTGCTTGTTTACAGGCCCTCAGGATACCATCCGAAAACGATTTCCCAGACCAATGAGATAAACAAATACTGGCCGTATTACACCAGCCAGTTTTACAACGGGGCACAGCTTCAAAAGCCTTTCGAGATGGTTTTAACAGAAGAGGGCCTAAACGAGATTGTCGCAAGCTCCGGATGGCCGAAGGCAAGCGAGGGCGTCAGCTTTTCCAGGCCGCAGGTTGTCATCGAGGAGGATGAGGTGATACTGATGGGCACAGCCAGCCTCGGCGATGTCGATTTCATAGTAACGCTTGGCGGGAAACCTGTGATTGACGAGAAAAGGCTTATGAACCTCAAGATCACAAGAATAAAAATCGGCGCGATGAACATAACGCCGGTTGCCAAGATAATAGCCAAACAGATGTATGCAAAACAGGAATCGCAGCTCGACCCCGAAAAAGATGATGTGGCACAAAAGGTAATTGCATCACTGCTGACAGACGAGGGCTTCGAGCCGGTTTTCAATCCGCCTGATGATAAAAGAAAAAAGGCAAGGATAGAGCGAATCACTGTCGAGAAGGGAAAAATCGTCATCGGGTTCGTACCTGAAGCGGCTGCAAAGGCCGCAAGATAATGTAATTTATAAAAAAATATTATTGCATTGAGAAACTTCGATGATAGTATTTTGCAAAAAGGTTTTTTCTTAGGAGAATGAAATGAAGGAATTGGTTCCAACGAGTGTATTCCTGACCAAAGGGGTCGGCAGGCACAAATACCAGCTCAAGAGCTTCGAGGCCGCCTTAAGACAAGCCGGTGTCGCCCACGTAAATCTGGTCCAGGTATCGAGCATCCTGCCGCCGCGGTGCAAGCTTATAAGCAAGACAAACGGCATTAAGAGGCTCATTCCGGGCCAGATAGGATTTTGCGTGCTGGCCAGGTCGGACACAAATGAGTACGGCAGGCTGGTTTGCTCTGCTGTCGGTGTTGCAATCCCCAAGGACAGGCGACAATGGGGGTATCTCAGCGAAGTCCACGGTCATGGAATGAATATGAAACAGGCAGCGGATTTCGCGGAAGACCTTGCAGCGGGTATGCTGGGAACGACGCTGGGATTCGAAATCGACCCTGACAAGGCGTGGTCTGAAAAGGAGCAGGCATACAAATCGAGCGGGCTGTTCATCCGAACGACGAACGTGACGCAGACTGCTGAGGGAAAAGCAGGCGTCTGGAC
>JBFZBH010000164.1:0-4602 GCA_041308525.1 Phycisphaerae bacterium
CGGGAGGCTTTCATACGATCGTGGGACGAGACGGAATGTATGCCATGAACGACTATCCGGAAATGGCGCCGCTTTATTTTTCTGTTCGCCCACAAATGCAGGCAACAATAGCGTTCGCAGATGCAGCAGGATATGACCATACTTTGGAATCGGCACCCGGATTAATAACGAGCGGAAAGTGGTACAATATGGCCGCTGTTAGCGACGGCCAGAACTTGTCGCTTTATCTCAATGGTGTTCTTGTTGCACAGAACGATATGACGTTAAGCGGCAGCCCGGACACTAGTCTTGCAATCGGATATGGTTCCGGCTCAGACTGGCAGGCCGGAACCTGGTCGGTTGGCCGCGGTTTGTGGAACGGCTGGCACACTGATAGATGGTATGGATTGATCGATGAAGTGCGTATTTCCACTGTCGCATTGCTGCCATCGGAGTTTCTTTTCACGCCCCCCACAGATCCTAACATCACTCGGCCTTACTCAAAAGGACCTGTGGGACCAAACGACTTCAAGGCACCTGTCCCCGACATCAATGACCGAACAGACCCCTGCGACCCGACTATAATTATCGCTGCTGAAATTTGCGTCGGTATCGACTGGACACATGAAGGGACATTTAAGACAGACCCGAATGGAAAGAAAATTTATGAGCCGAACAAAATCAAACTAAAATCAGGAACGGACCCGAATAAGTCGTGGAACAGCGACACAAGCGACCCCAACCTTATGGACCACGAACAGGGACACGCCGACCTTGAAGAAATTGCAGCTCGCAAAGCCCAGGCAGAGATAGACGAAAAACTCAAAAATGGCGAGCTGAAAGGTGAAGGCAATACCGAAGAAGAGGCAAAAGAAGATTTAAACAAGAAGATAGACGAGATAGTAGCGAAACACGAGGCAGATGCACAAGAAAAATACGACGAGGATACTAAACACGGAACCGACGAAGTTGCGCAGAAAAAAGCACGCGAGGAGCAGAAAAAGGCGCTCGAGAATTCCAACAAAGACCCGGGCCAGAAAAAAGGCTCTGAAGCCAAATCAACCAGCGGCAACAGCTGCACGTATATACCGGGCTACGGTTTGACGTTCGAGGACAGCATAATCGTAAGCGTGCCCGACCCCCTCGACCCGGTTATCGGCGGAGAGCTTATTATGCCTAGATTCAATCTTGTGGGACAAACCGCTGACGGTGAATTCTGGTTCGCAGCCGATTCTACATCTTCCGGCGTAGAAATCCAACAAGGCGGCCTGACTTACTTAAGCACTCAGATGGATTATATTCTGTATAGCCCTCTCGAAAATATGTTCTATGGACTGGGGATGGCTTTTAATACTCAGATACCCGAAGGAATTAGCGCTTATGTTGATGGTGTCTGCCAGGCCCTTACTGACGAAGGAAGCCTGACACTCTACGGCGTAGAGATTTACCCCCAGGCTGATTTTATAGCATTGACCGCTGGATTTACGATTTCAGGCGAAAGCCCCACCGAAAATTACTCAGGAATGAGGATTATCAAGCTCGAGGCCGATATAAATGAAGATTTTCGTGTTAATTTTAAGGACCTTGCAATAATGGCTTCCCAATGGCTCCAGGCAGGCGACCTCCTTTCAGATATCAGCCCCTCTGGAGGAGATGGAATGGTTAATTGTGAAGACCTTAAACTGCTGGCTGATACCTGGCTTGAGGGCACTATCTGAGATTTCAGTATAAAAAATTAGCTTTAAGTAGTTATGACCGCTGGGATAGACCAATATCATGGACCCTTATTTTCTATGCTGAAAAACACCCATTAGGAAAAGTTATAAAACGTCTGCAGTGGTCAGGAATTACCCGTGAAATTCGGCACCTTTAGGCCTCCGTAAGAAAGAAGCAAAAAAACAACAAAACCAGTAAAAAATTACTTGACATTATAGGCCTGTCAGTATTATTATATAGTTGTATTAATCAAGGTAAGCAATTTCAGGAGGTTGAATGAAAATTGTTTTGCCGCATCTTTGCGACGTTTGCACCTTCCCCATAGGAATACAGCCGAATTTTTTTAAAAATGATGTCTTTTAAACTTAACCGATTCTGTCAATAATGCTGAAATTATAGGATTTATAAGAATACAGGTATGGTTAAAGGCATTTTTGACATTGCGACGATAATCAAAGCAGAATGAAACTATAAGCGGCTTCCTTCTCCCTGTGCGGTACTCACAGGGGCAAAGATAGAAAAGTAAATTGACATAAACTGAAAATAACGGGCATCTGATGCGTGGTCAGATGCATCCACACGCGTTACATAAAGATTGTGTTCAATTGTTTCATTATGGAACGAATAAATTATAAGCAACAATTTTTATGGAGGTATCAAGAATGTGTAAAAAATTCATTTTGATGGCGGCGATTGTATTCAGCCTCGCAATAGCCGCACCATCCCGGGCAGCAGTCCTCAGCGATAATTTCGATGCTCCGCACAACTATATGGTGGATGGAACCATCGGAGTTATTTGGGATGGTTATCTAAATCCAATCCTTGTGGCGATGTCAACAATAGACCCCAATGCTGGGCACTTGTACATCAGCTCAAGGAGCAACGGCTGGGAAAACAACGCACAGGGCATCCTGCTATACGTTGATGCCGCAGGAGATTTTGAGGCTACAGTTGAAGTTACCAATTGTTCAGGTTGGCCCGGCGAAGTTGGCTGGATAACCTACAACAACGGCGGTATTATGGCCAGATTGGCCGATATAGCTGCCGGCGGAGCGGGCGAAGACTGGATTTCAGTGGATTACTTCCCTGCCTACAGCGTAGGTATTTCAGTCAGGTGGAATGATGACGGCGCCAGAACGGATGGACAAAGTGAAGACAGAACAGGTTTTGCTGCCGGTCATTTCCTGAAACTTAGCCGTGTCGGTGATAATTTCACCGGCTGGTCAAGTTTAGACGGAACTACCTGGACAGCCAACCCCAATATGCCCCAGACAAGGACAGATTTGGCGGGCACGCTCCAGATAGGTCTGCATCATTCGATGTTCACCGGCAACACCGGCTGGAACGAATTTGATGATTTCTCAATAACAGCTGATTCATTCCCGCCAAACAATACAGCCAGCTCACCCGTTCCGTTTAACAACTCGGTCGATATCAGCGTTAACACAAATATAAGATGGAAACCGGGCGATAATGTCCAAAGCGCAAACGGTCACATACTTTATCTGAGCACTAATTTCGCTGATGTAAACGACCGTATCGTAACCCCAATAACCTTAACCGATGCCAACTATGTCCCGCCGAGCAGCCTTGCGGTTAATTCGACATATTACTGGCGCGTCGATGAGGTCAATGGAGCAACAACCTGGCCGGGTCCGGTTTGGAACTTCATGACAAAATCTTACAAGGCAACAAACCCGATTCCAGAGAACTATAGAGGCGGCATTGATATCACCTGGCCTACACTTCAGTGGACTCCGGGCGGTGCTGAGGTTGTTACGCAAGATGTGTTTTTCAGCCTTAGCTACGCAGATGTTGATACCGGCGCTGCTGGAGCGAAAATCGGCAGTGATATCGCCGGTGATGCAAACAGCATTGCTATACCCGGATTACCGCTTGCAAAGGGCAAGACCTATTACTGGAAAGTTAATTCTAAGTGCGGTGCCCTTGGTAATGTTACTGGAGATATCTGGAGATTCTCTACTGCATATCCTGTAACTATTTGCGATGACTTCGAAGACGACCATGATTATATTGTATCTGGAACGACTGGAACAATCTGGGACGGGATTATCGGTTCACAGTATCTTACCTATCTGGCCACTGATTACAATGACGGATACCTGCGAGTAGAAGGCTCAGGAAACTGGTCCGGCAGATACGGACAAGGTATCCTCTTATACAAGGAAATTATTGGTCCGTTCATTGCACGCACTGAAGTTACTGAATACCCGGGACTTTGGACGACTGGTCATACCGGAACTGTTGGCAATGCCTGCGCTGGTCTTATGGCAAGACTTGGCGACCTCTATGCTGGCAGGGTAATCAACGGTCCGGGCGGTACAGATCCTGACCTTGATGACGAAGACTGGGTAATCCTGTGGTACTTCCCGCTCTGGAACGTGGGTAACGATGGAAACGTTCAGGGATGGTCCACAAGCAATACCAGACGTGAGTTTGGTATAATGCAGACCGGATGGAATGGCGGAAGATATCTCGAGTTCGAATATGCCGGAAACGGCATCTTCTTCTTGAGATGGAGCCGTGACGGACTGACCTATTACATCCTCAACATAAACAATCAGCCGACATACAACAGTATGCAGATTACTGTCAATCCGTTGGTCAAGGCAGATATGGCCAATCAGCCTCTGCAGGTCGGTATTGCCTTTGCAACTTATGGAACAGCAATAGGCTACGCTGAGTACGATAATTTCTGTCTCGGACGCGACCTTATTGCTAAGGCATACAGTCCGATTCCAAACGTCGGCGGAAATCTGGATATTATGAAGCCGATACTGAGCTGGGCACCGGGTGACTGGGCGCTTAGCCACGATGTCTATTTTGGAACAGACCCCAACGACGTTAATGATGCGATACCGAGCGATCCTGAATACAGAGGCCCGG
>JBFZBH010000165.1:0-4596 GCA_041308525.1 Phycisphaerae bacterium
TCTGTTTTTTTTCAGAACAGCCGCAGGAAGCTGCTGCAGAAGAGCCCCCTGCCCCGGTTATTGAGGAAAACGAGGGACTTCTTAACAAACCTGTTGACGAACTTCAATTGTCCGTGCGTGCGAAAAAATGCCTGCAGAATCTTAATCTGCATTCACTTAAAGACTTAACGCAAAAAACAGAAGCAGAGCTTTTAGGCGTCAAAAACTTCGGCGTAACAAGTCTCAATGAAATCAAAAAAGCCCTGACCGACATCGGACTTTCATTGCGGACGCTCGATTAAAAGGCGGGCTTGTGTAATTTTCGTTATAAATAAGGGAAAAACAGATACACTTAATCAATACTCGAAAAACAAAAGAACACACTTTTATCTTGCCCGGTCTGCCGATGCGTGAACGAGAGTTTTTGAAATTTTTCACAATATTATTTCTTTTTTTTCTTATGCTGCCCTTCGGCTGTTCTGAAAAAAAACAGACAAAAACCTCTGTGCAGGCCGAAGAGAGGTTCCAGATACGAGTTCTGCTGCTTGACAATACCACGGGCATTAAACTGCATATTAAATCTCCCTTTGAAATCCAGCAGCCGCAAAATAGAAATGCGACCTTGTATTTCAACAGGATTGATGAACCGCTCGATATAAGCATTGCTGAGGGAACAATGACTGTGGCCGGCTGGTCCTGCCCTGCTGGAGAGCTTTTAATATTACCTCAGGATCCTTATATTTTTAATTTAAATGGCAGCGACTATCGGGGAAGCCTTCAATTGATAGCCCACACCGACGGCAAAACTTTCGACGTTATAAATCAGGTGCCTCTCGAATCATACCTTGCTGGTGTTATCGGAGCAGAAATGCCGGCATATTGGGAACCAGAAGCCCTCAAAGCCCAGACAATTGCATCAAGAACATATTGTCTTTATATTAAAAAGCGGTTCGGGGTAAATCGAAGCTGGGATGTCACACGAACACAAAGCAATCAGGTATATAACGGGATCCGGGCGGAATCGCGGCAGGTATGGAAGGCAGTAGAACAAACTAACGGACAGGTCCTGACAAGCAAATACCCGGACGGCACAGAAGATATATTTCCTGCTTACTTTGCTTCAAGCTGCGGCGGACATACAGAGAATAGTGCCAATGTCTTTGGCGGTGAGAATATTCCTGCTCTTGAGGGGGTTCCCTGCCCATATTGTCAATATACGGCAAAAAGCTCATCTTTTTATTGGCCGCAGGCTGAAGTAAATAAAATTACAGCTTCACAAAAGCTGGTGGCGAAATATCCTAACCTCGAAAATCTCGGAACAATAACAGATTTAATTCCCATAAAACAAAGCGACTACAAGGTCAACATCGACGGCGGCATCCGCGAGTTTTCAAGATTATTCTTCTTCAAACTGGCTGGCTCGACAGGCAATTCGAACTATATACGAGCAGAGGATTTGCGTAACACGCTTGATCCAACAGGATTAATTATAAAAAGCACAATATTTAAAATTGCCAGCATAGATGACAAATGGGTCTTTTATGAAGGAAGAGGATGGGGACACGGGGCAGGTCTGTGCCAGTGCGGTGCTCAGGCACTTGCGAGAATGGAAAGAAAAGACGGCTACCAGATTCTCTCGTATTATTATCCAGGCTCACAAATTAAATATGTTTACTGATAAAACAAAATTTCAGATTATTGGGCGCGATAAAAACTGCAGGGCTCGCGCAGGAATACTTACTGTGCCGAATGGCAATGTTGAGACACCAGTTTTTTGTCCTGTGGGAACGAGCGGAACTGTTAAAGGAATAATGCCGGCTCAGCTCAAAGAAACCGGCTGCACTCTTATCCTTGCGAACACTTATCACCTTATGCTAAGGCCCGGAGCAGAGACAATCGAAAAGCTCGGCGGCCTGCATAAATTTATGGCCTGGGACAGCCCGATTTTAACAGACAGCGGCGGCTATCAGGTTTTTTCGCTCAGCCCATTAACAAAAATCACAGACAAGGGTGTTCAATTTGCCAGCCATATCGATGGAAGCAAAATAATGCTCACACCCGCGTTAGCAATAGAGATACAAAATAAGCTCGGCGCAGATATAATAATGTGTTTGGACCAATGCCCCTCTTTTCCCTGCGAACACAAGTTGCTTCAAAAAGCTGTAAAAAGAACTATCAGATGGGCGGAACAATCTCGGGAATTTCATAAAAATATAAACCAGATGCTTTTTGCAATTGTCCAGGGTGGAATTGAACCTGACTTGCGGAAAGAATGCGCATCTGAGCTCGTCAAGCTTGACTTCGACGGCTATGCCATAGGCGGATTAGGTCTCGGTGAAGGCCACGATAATATGATAAAAACACTTTCACTTACAAGCGAACTTCTGCCGCAGGATAAGCCGCGATACCTTATGGGCGTTGGCACGCCGGCAGATATTATCGCAGCCGTCAGGGAAGGCGTGGATATTTTTGACTGTGTTTTACCGACAAGAAACGGCAGAAACGCTTTCGCATTCACAGAAAACGGCCCTATCCGCCTTCGAAACAGCATCCATACAACCGACAACGGCCCGATTGAACAAGAATGTGACTGTTACTGCTGTAAAAACTTCAGCAGGGCCTCAATAAGGCACTTTTTTAATGCCTCAGAGATGCTCGGGCCTATACTGGTTTCGCTCCATAACCTGCGGTTTTACCAGAGATTAATGGAAAACATACGTTTGCACATAAAAAACGGCGATTTCAACGAATGGACGCATCAAAAGAATAATTACCTTAAATTTTATAATTCTACCAGCGGAAGCGTAAAAAATGATTGATTATTAACGATAAATCGCTGATAATAGCACGTTTAACTTATGTGCAAAGAGGTAAAAAAGGAAAAAAACAGTAAAAAACCGGTGTTTTAACGGTAAAACCGGCTTTAATTTGGGATATGGATTGTGATTAGAGCCTCTATAAAATTTTTTCAGGAGGTTTCTGAAATATCGAATCATTAATTTGAAAAAGAGATTCTATAGAAAAGAAAGGAATGTGAAATGAATAATTTATATATACTTGCCCAGGCAGATCTTAATGATGCACCTGCACAGATAAACTCCGGTGAGGGTTCTCAAACACAGGAAACAGGAACAAAAGCCCCCGGAACAACCGATTCGAATACTCCGACGGGCAAAGGCCCCGGCGGCATACAAATTCAACAACTGATTTTTATCGGTCTCCTTATTGTAATTATGTATATGATACTTTTCCGCGGACCTCGAAAGAGACAGCAGGAACAGCAAAAAATGATAATGTCGCTAAAGAAAAACGACCGAGTCAGAACCATAGGAGGAATCATCGGGACTATAGTAGATATTTCTGACAATGAGATTACACTGAAAGTGGACGAATCAAATAACACTAAAATAAAGGTCATACCTTCGGCGATAGGTAAAAATATTTCCGAAGAAAAATAAACAGGAAACTTAAATAGGAAAAAAGCGAGACAAACTAACTTAAGGTTTACTGAGAGGAAAAATTTTTATGAACAAAACACTGTATATGAAGATGGCTTTCATTGCCGTTTTGACGATTGTAGCTGTTTGGGCTGTTGTTCCGCCCAGCAAAACATTGAAGCCCGGCATAGACCTGGCAGGCGGAACGAGCCTGATTTACGAAATTGATACCACCGGAAAAAACCTGACAGAACAGAAAGGGCTTTCCGAACAAATGATAACCATCCTTCGCAGGCGAGTTGACCCTACAAATATACAGAACCTTGTATGGAGACCGCAGGGTGACACCCGATTCGAGATTCAAATGCCGCTGACGAGCGAAGAGGCCCGCACTAAAAGAGAAAACTATGATAATATTCTTAACGAGCTTACAAGCGGCAATATCAATCCTGCCGTTGTTATGAAGCTGATGAAAAAGCCGGCTGAACAGCAGCCCGATGAATTCAAAAAACTTGTCGGCGATGACCCCAATAAGCTCGCAATACTTAACAACCTGGCATCGGCTTACAACAAGTATCAGCAAATGCGTACGCAAAGCGACAGCCTGAACGAAAAGCTCGATGAATTAACAAAGAAAGTGCAGGATGTAAATGTCAATATTCCGGAGCTTAAAGAAAAAGCCTATACATGGTTCGGCCCAGATTTTAATAATATCGATCAGCAAAAATTAAAGGAACAGCTCAACACATATCTGAAGATTGACGTTAATTCACCGGACACGAAAAAATTCGACCTTGCGGCTGAATACGTGAAGACTTACGCACAATGGGCACAAATCTCAAATCAGCTTATTTCTCAGGACACAGGGCCAGTCGCTGAATACAACAATGCCCGGATGAAGCTTGACAAACTTAACCTGACCAAAGAGCAGCTGGTCAATATCCTTAATATGCAGAATTCGATAAGTCGAAATAAAACTATTGAAGAGCTCAAAAAGGAATTTCCCGACAGGAAAGAAAAAATCAATGAGCTTCTCAATGCATATGAAGAATATAAGCCCTTCCAGGGCAGGCTCGATGACCCGGAAGACCTCAAAAGAATGCTGCATGGTGCCGGAATTCTTGAATTCAGGATTTTACCAACCCTCGGCGGCCCTGATTTAGACAGCTCAAAAATCAAC
>JBFZBH010000166.1:0-4588 GCA_041308525.1 Phycisphaerae bacterium
TTGTATTAAATTACCCCCATGCAGACTGAAATTTTGAAGATTTCTGAGTCAAAAATTGACCTTTCTTTAATCCAAAAGGCCGCGCAACTTATTGATAATGGCGAACTTATAGCATTTCCGACCGAAACAGTTTACGGCCTCGCCTGCCGCGTAAAATCAAACTTTCTCGATAAACTGGATTCCATAAAAGGCAGAACTCCTGACAAATTTTACACCCTTCATATTCCGCACCCCGGATTAGTTCATCAATATGTGCCTTCCATAGGCCTTAAAGCTGGAAAACTGATAAAAAGTTGCTGGCCCGGCCCTTTAACGATTGTTTTTCAAATCGAATCCGACGATTTAATAACTATCAAAAGCCGATTAGAGCAGGATGTCTTTGATAACCTCTATAAAAACAATTCTATTGGAATCCGATGCCCCGCTAACCGTATATCCACTGCTCTGTTGGAAAACACCAAATTTCCAGTTGTCGCACCAAGTGCCAACATTACAGGACAGCCGCCCCCTACTGATCCAAAGCAGGTTTTAGACGGCATTGGGGGCAAAATCCCAATGATTATCGACGGAGGCAAAACCAGGTATAAAAAGAGCAGCTCTGTGGTCTCGACAGGCCAAAAAGGCCTCGAAATCTTAAGAGAAGGAGTTTATTCTAATTCACACATTCAAAAATCGGCACAGCTGCAGTTCCTCTTTGTCTGCACCGGCAACAGCTGCAGAAGCCCGATGGCCGCGATTCTTTTCAAAAAGTATTTGGCAGAAAAATTGTCAACTGACATTGACCTTCTCGACAAAATAGGTTATAAAATATTGTCTGCCGGAACGATGGGCATATCAGGTTTGCCGGCAAGCAGTGAAACCGTTGCTGTATGTGCTGCTAAAGGCCTGGATATATCGGGCCATAAAAGCACGGCACTTAGTAAGCGGCTCATTGAAGATAGTGACATTATTTATGTGATGAGCCGCCTGCACCTTCATGATGTTGTCGCAATGGTTCCTGATGCAGCAGAAAAGTGTGTGCTTTTGGCAGAAAAAACGGAAATCCCGGACCCGATAGGTCGGGACAGAAAAACCTATTCAGATTGTTTTGCACAAATTGAAAACGCTGTTAAGAAAAGAATTAGTGAGCTGAAATTATGATTATAGCTGTAGGCAGTGACCATCGAGGCTTTCATGCCAAAGAGCAAATTAAAACTATAATTACTCAGATGGGACATCAATTTCTCGATGTTGGAACAAAAGACAACAGCCCTTCTGATTATCCGGACATTGCCTATGTTGCCGCTACCGCTGTCTCGACAGGACAGGCCGACAGGGCTATTCTCGTCTGCGGAACAGGAATTGGAATGTGCATAGCTGCAAATAAAGTCAAGGGTATAAGGGCGGCCCTGTGCTGCGATGAGCTGAGCGCTCAAATCTCGCGGCAGCATAACAATTCGAATGTTTTATGCCTTTCCGGTGATATGGTTGGCGACCTGCTTCTGCGAAAAATGGTCGAGGTCTGGCTGACAACAGAATTTCAGGGCGGCCGCCATCTGCGCCGAATTCAAAAAATAGCAGCTATCGAAAACGGTAAAAATCCAAAAGACACCAAATCCTGACCGTCGCCGGCATATTCAAGCAGCCGTTTAACAGGTCACTTTTCTTTTACTGTAATTACAACCGCATCGAAAACTCCGCCTGCTGTATTGCCCGGCTCAGCGGCAAAGCGAATAGTTACTTTTTCTTTTCCCTGCGTCAATTCTATAGGCACCGGATATCTCTGCTCGAAAAATTCATTGGGCTTGTTATTTTCCAGCACCTGCTGAGCAGCAACCTTTCCATCCACAAGTATCTTAAACTTTCTTCCTCCGGCATCGTTGCCCCAGTATGTGCAAAGGATTTCGACAGCTTTATCTGAAGGCACCTTCAATTCATACTCGAACCACCCCCCATCACTTGCATGCCGCCAGTTACTTCCGTTGTATTCGCCGGCAATTGTCTTATCACCTGCAAATTTATGGGCCTGTTCCGATGCAGTGTCGCCGATAAGTACAAAATCGAAAGCTTTCTTGTAAAGTTCCTTTTGCCTCTGCTTTGCTTCCGCCATTGTCTTAAAAGCAGGGCTGTTGCTGTCCTGAAGCCATATTGCATACGAAAATGCCCGGCTGTTCCTGTCCGGTTTCGGCTCTCCCTGCCGATACCACCTTCCGACATTTGTATATGGCAGCATAAAGGCCTTGACTCTCTGGCCGCTGATGAGCTGCACAGTCGCTTCATAAGCAGGCCCCAAAGCGTCCTTCGGCCAGGAAACACGCCGAAGCTTCGCAGTTTCCTCGCGCACAATTCCTGCCTCAGAAGCCACATCAGCTGGCGCTGGAACCACCTTATTGTTCCACCATACTGTATCAAGTGAATACACAACCGGACCGCGTACGAGTGCATAAGGTGCATTGGCTCCCTCAAAATGGTCATGTTCCACCCAGCTTAGCTTCATTGGAAATCCAAGCGTCACTACATCACCTTTGTTCCACACTCGATTTATTTTTGCGTATGCACCTGATTTGACCTTCATATTTTCTGCACCGTTAATCTTCACCGATGGATTATCGCACCAGCCCGGCATGCGGATATTAATTGTAAATTCCGCACTTTTTTGGGGCTCCACTTTCAAAAGAATAGTCTCCTCTTCCGGATATTTTGTCTGCTGCTCGATATTCACAGTATTGCCGTTCTCAAGTTTAAATGATGCCTTCGAAGAAACGAACTGATTGATGTAAATTGTATTCTTCCCCTGTCCGTAGAAAAATAAAGGCAGCATTGAAACAATCCTGTGACCGCTCGCAGTGCAGCAGTCCGGGCCGTGAAAATACCCTTCCGGCTTAAAACCATTCGGCGGCGTATGATATTTATAACAGTCACCATCAATCGTCTGTGATGCAAAAACATGATTCCATAAAAGCCGCTCAATTGCATCGGCGTATTTCACATCATCGGTCAGTTCCAGAAGATATTGTGTCAGCTGCATCCAGGACATCGTTGCGCATGTCTCGACAACTGAACCAGTCAGCGGCCTATGGTAACCTCTCTCGTAATGCTCTCCGACGCTCACCCCGCCTGTGATATACATCTGCCTCGAAGCAACATCGTCCCATGCCCCTTTAACTTTCCGAAAATATGAATTGTCGCCTGTAATCTGATAGAGCCGCAAAAATCCCAGAAAGTTCATCTGAAACGTATGCGAGTGAACATACGGCTGAACTTCGTTTATCCCCATCTTGCCGCTCGCTACCTGGTCAAGCTTTGAAAACGCATCCCAGCCGCTCCATTTATCGATGTTTTCTGTCACCCATTTGCTCCAGGCAAGATACTTCGCATCTCCGCTCACCTCGTATAATCTCAGCATAGGGTCTATTAAAAGCGTCCCTTCCCATCCATAATGCACGCTGTGACCGGCAATTTCTGATTGTCCATCAAGCGGCTTATTTTTATTCTCCGGAGGTCTGAGCTTGCTTGGCCAGAACTCCGCCTTGCCCGGCCCGATATGCTCAACAAAATAATCCCCAAGCCTGCAAGCGGATTGTAATGCCTCTTTGTCACCTAACTCCTCATAAGCCGTTATCAATCCGTGCACCGTAAAATACAGCTCGTAAGGGTCCATTCCTCGCAGCGGCTTTTCATTAGTCCTCAATGCGGGATCCGTAATTCCCAGATACCCGCTCGGCTCCTGTGCAGCCTCCAAACGTTTAAGTATCTGCCTTGCTTTTTCCTCCAGTAGTTTATCACCCGACTCCCTGCTCGACAAAACCGCCGACTCCAGCCATTTGCCCGGTTGCTCTCCTATCCACCACCAGTCCCGGTGCTTCTTCTCTTCAACCATCCGTGTGTATAAATCAATATCGAAAGCCTTCAGATACCCTTCTTTGTTTGCATTAACTCTCTGCCCCACATATCCGCCGATATCCTTGACGTCTGAAACATCCAAAGGCTCCTGCTTGAGCGAAACCTTAATCTCTCCAGTCCCACCGATAGTGAGTCCAGCCGCCAAAAAAATTACAATCAGAATTGTCACCAGGTCTTTCTTTTTCATCTTTTCAGCTCCTTTTAATTGCTATGTCTTTTTATTAATAAATGAATTATTGGATGTTCAGCATTTAATATAGCAGCGGTCTTTTTCCCATTCCCTTACGGACCTGTGCCTGCATTTGCCGCAGTGTTTCTGTCAAATGCTTCGCAAGCTGCTCATCGGACATCCCTGCTGCCTCTTCTTGTGATATACACTTGCCATATCTGACCACAAGCTTAGAGCCGATG
Source organism: Phycisphaerae bacterium (assembly GCA_041308525.1). Lineage (GTDB taxonomy): Bacteria > Planctomycetota > Phycisphaerae > Sedimentisphaerales > Anaerobacaceae > Fen-1359. Next base: position 4,294 of record JBFZBH010000166.1, read on the forward strand.
GAAAATATCTTCTTCGTTCTCGGCCAGCATTCGAACGCACCCTCAACCAAAACCGGCACAACCGCAGCCCTTCCCCGTCTGCATAACAGACCCAGTCCCGGTTTAAATTCAGAAATCCTCCCGTCGCTTGTCCGTGTCGCTTCAGGAAAAAGCAAAACACCGCTTCCGGCTTTCAGCCTCTCAATGACTAATCTCATCGCTGTTATATCAGCCTCGTCTCGCTTAAGCGGTATGGCATTCAATGAACCGATAAGCTGTCTGAAAAAACAGTTCTTAAAAAGCGTATCGCGGGCCA
>JBFZBH010000167.1:0-4575 GCA_041308525.1 Phycisphaerae bacterium
CAATAACCTGAGGATAAACGGTTCGCTCACGCTGATCCCGGGTATGACCTGGTCGCCGTTGTTAAGGGCGGATGGTGTATAGGTAGGTCCTGTGGCAACATTACTGCCGTTCACTTTCCACTGGAAAGCGGGACAATGCCGCGCACATTCGCGGCTTTGGCAAGCACCGGGGCAAAAGTCGGCGGAGGTCCGCAGCATATTAGAAACTATGATGGCAATTTGAAATGGTACACACATCAGGGAGAAATAGACTGTCTGGTCTCAAACGAAAATGGAGCGGTTGTAATAAAAGGAGAACAGCTGTTTTCTCCAGATAACTCACGTAACATTCAAACCTTAATTTATGCGGTAAAAGAACAGGAGCAATTAGTCGCAACCAGAGAAATTGCCAGCGAGGATTTCGGTAAAAAAATTACCATCAAAATGCAGCCGGCCTGCCGTGTTACTGCAAAATTCACCTGCCCAGAACTTGAAAATACCAATGATTCGGTAAAATTAATAAGCTTTTTGTTAACCTCCGATGAGTTCAGCAGTAAAAATTCTGTACATTCAATTCAGTATTATAAAACTGAGCAAATGACTTTTAACGCCCTTCTAATCCCGGGCAGATATTGCATAGAATCTCCGAACGTTAGAACGTCGAATGGAAACAATTTTTATAGTGTAGGCAAGTATATAACTGTTCCGAAAAATCAGACTAATTATGATTTAGGCGATTTCATCCTCAAATCAAAGAAACGACTGAATCAGTAAAACCATTTGGTTAATTGCATAAAGGCCGGGCCAGGCAGGCTCGGCTTTTTTTATTCTTTTGTTTCTGCGGTGAGAGTGGCGGCGGTGCCGATACCGCTGGCGACCTGCGGAATTATTCCCTTGCGGACATAGATGGGGTGAATTAAATTTTTTATCTGCGTTAGTTTCCTGCTGAAAAGCAACGCCGCTGCCAGACAGCAGGTGCCGCTGATGAGGATTGTATATGGTGCTGTGATGAAGTGGGCAATGCTGCCGCCGAGAATGCTGCCGATAAATGCCGTTCCCATAAACGACATCGTATAGAAGCTCATAACCCTGCCTCTTTTATCGTCATCGACAATACTTTGAAGGACCGTGTTTGCTGAAGCCATCTGGACCATAACTCCGAAGCCCGCAAAAAGCATCATCACAATCGACAGTAAAATATACCTTGAAAATGAAAAAACTATCAGCGAGCTGCCGAGAATGCAAATAGCGATTAAGATAAGACTATCCAGGCCCTGAACAGTCCTGCGCGATGCAAGAAAGACGGCGCCTGCAAGAGCACCGACTCCGACGGCAGCCATAAGAAAACCGTAAGTAAGTGAAGTGCCGCCGAGAATGTCTTTCGCAAAAATCGGCATCAGGACTGAATACGGCATTACTAAAAGACTTATCAGCGAAAGCAGCAAAAGTATTGTCCTTATCGGGATGGATTTGGAGGCATAAGACAATCCGTCCTTGAGGCCGGTCATTACAGTGCCGTTATGTTTGTTATATTTTTTTTGCGGCGAAATTCTGATTAAAGCAAGTGAAATGAGGACCGCAATAAAACTGACAGCATTGATAAAGAAACAAGCGCTTTCATTGAAAGATGCGATGATTACGCCTGCGATTGTCGGCCCGATGAACCTTGCTCCGTTGAAAATCATAGAGTTTAAGGCAATAGCGTTGGGAAGGTCATCATCGTCATCAACAAGCTCATAAACAAATGCCTGCCGGGTTGGCATATCGAAACCGTTTATTATGCCCATAAAGATGCTCAACGCTATTATGTGCCAGCTTGATATTGTCTGGGTAAATACAAGGATGGCCAGAATTAGCGCCTGCACCATTGCTAACGTCTGTGTGACAAACAGGATTCGATGCCTGTTGAATTTGTCTGCGATAACACCGGCAAATGGCGCTATCAGGAAGGTCGGAATCGTGCTGGCAGCAGCAACTATCCCCAGAAAGAAGGCAGAATTTGTAAGACGATAAACAAGCCAGCCCAGAGCAACCTGCTGCATCCACGTGCCGATAAGTGAAATACCCTGTCCGAAGAAAAAGAGTTTGTAATTTCTGCTTCGAAGTGCACGCAGGATAAGCTTGATACCGTGTTCACCGCCGCCGTCATTATTAACAGTATTCATTTACGTTTATTTCGCAAATGTTTCGAAAGGCAAAAGAAAAATCCGCCCGTTCGAAACGAATATGTTTACAGTTTCCAGGCCTTGGCAAAAGCCTTAAAGCTTCTGTCGTAAGTCCGCTCGACATCATCGGGAAAACAGCACGCAGGCAATTGCTTCATTGCAAGATGATACCTGAGACAATCGCAGCAGACGCCCTGTTTCTCACATCCGCCATACGAGCAGTTGCACCCTTTAAGATTTTGTTTTTTATTGCATTCCATCAGAACCTCTTTACCGGTTTTTCGCCCTATAGTTAAAGAATTTTATATACTTCGCTATTGCATAATGCACAGCGCCAGTTTTTATCAACGGCCTTTGCATTTTTATACCAGAAAATCGCCCAGATTCCAAATGTTAAAATCGTAAGTACCATATTCGGCCAGAAACGAAGCTTATGTCTCCTGACAATCACCTGCTTTAAACATTTGCCGCACAATCCCTCAGCATGCTGATATGTTAATGAAAAAATCTTTGCCATCTAATATATTTCAATATTTTTCCTTTTATGGGCTTATAAACCACGTTCGGACGGAATTATCAGCCATGAAAATGCAGTTCGACGACGTCTTTATCATTGAGTATATGGTTTTTCTGGACGTTCTGGCCGTCATAAACGCCTGTTCCCCAGATGCGGGCGTCTTTTAATTTATCGGAAAGCTCTTTATGTATCGCAGCTGCAAGGTCGTGAACAGTCGAGCCTGCTGGAAGAGTAAATGGTTCTGTCAAATCCGGTTTTTTCCCGGGCGGCTTTGTATAGACACGTATAAGGCCGAGCATCTTAAACAATAAAGCAGGCAGATTAGTAATTCCCTCATTTGTTTTTACCGATACCGTGACAATTTCAAATGGATGATTGGAAAGTGTCTGCAAATTCTGGACAGCATCCGGCTGGGCAATGTCGCTTTTTGTGCCGAGATAAAATGCCCTCTTGGAAAATAAATTTTTATCCGCGCCTGTTAAGTTTGCAGGAGGCTCGCCGATAAGATTACGCGATTCGAGAAAACCTATACTGGCCTTGAGCTGCCCGGCTATGTCGGCGGAGAGGTCGATGACTATGGCGATGAGGTCGCAGTGACGGTAGGTATCGATCTGGCCCGGCATACAGTACTGCTCTGTTATGGGCGGCATATCAATAATCTGGAACTGGACATCTTCGAACCTTACCATTCCCGGCACAGGTACAGTCGTTGCGAATGGAAAATCCGCAATCGTAACCTTAGCGTGTGTTATTGCAGCCACCACAGAGCTTTTACCGCTGCTGGGAGTGCCTATCAGAGCGATTTGTCCTGCACCGGTTCTGGGTATATGGAAAATATCGGTATGCGTTCCCTTGCCGCCCCTTTGAACAGAAACCTCCTTTAGCTTGCTAAGCTTTCGGCGAAGCTCCGCACGCATATGGTCTGTCCCTTTGTGTTTAGGTATGACCGAGAGCATCCGCTCTAGCGCCAGAATTTTTTCCTCCGTGGTTGTTGCCTCCCGAAACCACTTTTCAGCCTTCATATATTCTGGCGTCAAATTTGCCGGCATAATAAAACTCAAAAATTAATGTTCACCGAACAGAACCGCAGTTTAAATTTCAATTGCGCGGTTCTGATATTTTTGAATTTTTATATGAATTTTTTATATTTGCTCTTTGATTTTTTATTTTAAATATTATCCTTGCCTTATTCTGCTACCTTCTCGGATACTAAATCGCCAACCTGGTTTGTCGAATAGCCCATTTTTCCAGCAGCGAGCGATTTTAGCTTATTGGCTGTCACAAATTTAACAGCCTCTTCTATTTTAGCGGCTGCCTTTTCCTCGCCGAGCGTTTCGAGCATCATCTGGCCTGCGCAAATTGCAGCTAAGGGATTAATAACGGCCTTGCCTGTATATTTCGGTGCGCTTCCGCCGATAGGTTCGAACATCGAAACGCCTTCAGGATTGATATTGCCGCCGGCAGCGATTCCCATCCCGCCCTGTGTTATTGCGCCGAGGTCCGTGATGATATCGCCGAACATATTTCCGGTCACAAGCACATCGAACCACTCCGGATTTTTGACCATCCACATACAGGTCGCATCGACGTGATAATATTCTCTTTTGATGTCCGGGTAATTTTTTTTGCCCATCTCATGAAACGCCCTCTCCCAAAGGTCATAAATATAAGTAAGCACGTTTGTCTTGCCTACAAGTGCAAGTGTATTATTCTCTCCGACGCCGCGTGCCTTCTTGCCTTTCTTCTTAGCGTATTCGAATGCATACCGCAGGCACCTATCGACCTGGAAGCGGTTATAAACGGCTGATTGAACAGCTACCTCGTTAGGTGTTCCCTTCTTCGTAAAACCGCCTGTACCTGTGTAAGCATCGCCGGTGTTTTCGCGGACAACGACATAATCTATCTGGGCAGGCC
>JBFZBH010000168.1:0-4563 GCA_041308525.1 Phycisphaerae bacterium
GAACACCTTTAATAAAACAGATTCCAGTGAAACTGTTGTTGAGCTTAATATTGGTTCAGGCCCTGCCTCAATTATCTCTATCAGCTTAAGTGCAGATATAGATGCGGATGGTGACGTTGACTTCATAGACTTCGCTCTCTTTGCCCAGCGATGGCAGGATGATACAGGCAATACCTGCAGCGGTGCAGACCTTTCAGGTGACGGAATAGTCAACGAAGACGACTTGGAAGAATTTATCTTGCAATGGTAACCAGGCTGCTGAGAATACAGACATTAATCAGACGCCATTAGATATTACAACTTAGAAATATTTATCAGGGAGGAATGGTAATATCAATCTGGTTTAACTGGCCGAGGACGGACAGAGGTTCGTCGAAATCAGCGGGCTTGCCGACATCCAATACCTGCAATGCATCGGTTCTTAGATGTTTTTTTGCAACCCGCAAGATGTCCTGCTTTGTGACCTTCTCGACATTTTCCCGGGTTTTGATAAGAAAGTCTTCGGGGTAGCCGTAATAATCATAAAGCATAACACGCTGAACTATCTTTCCCTTTGTGTCAAAGTTGAAAACGAAGGAATTTAAGAAACTTTCCTTTGCAATTGCCAGCTCTTCATCTGCAACCTCAGAATCGGTCATCTTTTTGATTTCATTTTGGATGGCCCTTATGGCTTTTACGGTAGCAGCAGATTTTGTCTGGCAGAAGGTATAAAAGACACCGGGGTAAGAATAATTTGCGGAATACTGACCTGAGACAGAATAGGCCAAACCCATTCGTGAGCGGACAGTCTTAAAGAGCCTGCTGGTAAAACCTGTTCCTAAAACCCGGTTCATTAAAATGAGTGCGTAATAATCAGGGTCGTTCATCAGGCCGCCTATATGCCCCATATAAATGACGCTTTGATTGATATCGTCTTTTTGGACAAGGTTGACCGTCGGCTTAAAGAGATAGTTCACAGCGGGGAGGGGGGGTATTTGAATTTCTGTTTTTTGCCATCCTTCGAAGGCCTTTTCAAGTTTCTTTATCATCTGGTCTGTATCGAAATCACCCCATACGGCAAGCATTACATTATTGGGGTGATAAAACCGCTGATGAAAATTGATAAGGTCGTCGCGGGTAATATTATTGATGGTGGCGTATTCGGTCTGCCTTGCATAAACGCTATCGGCACCATATATGAGCTTAAAGAATTCTCTGGATGCTATGGAGCTTGCATTATCATTTCGCCGGGCAATCGACGAACGGTGTCTTATTTTCGAAAGCTCAATTTTATCTTCGGCAAAGACAGGATTCATAAGAACATCAGAGAGAATTGCGAGGGCGGTATCGAATTTCTCCTTCATTACCCACATACTTGCCGAACCTGAGTCGAGGCCAATGCCGGTATCAACAGAGGCAGCAATGCTTTCAAGCTCCTGGTCGATCTGGTCTCCGGTTTTAGTTTTCGTGCCGCCGGTACGCATTACCTCGCCTGTAATCGCAGCAAGGCCAATCTTGTCGGCACTTTCATAGGCCGAGCCGGTGCGGACCAAGCCCGAAATGCTTATAGCAGGAAGCTCATTGTCTTCGACAAGAAACAGCTTCATTCCGTTTGGAAGGGTGGTCTTTCTGATTTGCGGCATCTTTATGTCACCGAGTGCTGGGTATTTGAGGGTGCTGTAATCATTTGCGGCCTTTTGACTGCCGATGCCTTTGCAGCACGGAAAAAGTAAGCAGCCTGAAATAACAAAAATTATTACACTTAAACGTAAAGCTAAATTAAAGCCCTTCATTTTTACTCTCCTGAAAAATCTAATTTTTCTCAGTTATGGTTTCGATAGCCCCGACAGTCCGATTTTTCTCTATGAAATATTCTTTTGCAATTCTTTGAATATCAGCGGCTGATATTTTGTCAATCTCATCGATTCTCTTGAATAAATTTCTCCAGTCGCCGGTGAGGACCTCATAGGATGCAAGCTGTCTGGCCAGGCCCATATTTGAGCCTAACTGGCGAATCAGGCCGGCTCTAACACGGGTCTTTGCCTTCTGCAGCTCATCATCAGTAACGGGTTCATTCTTAAGCAGTTGTATCTGTTCATTGATTGCCTGTTCACATTCAGCATTTGTGTGCCCGCGGGAAGGAAGTGCGAAAAACGCAAAAAGGCCGGGGTATTTCTCGCCGGGAAAACCGCCGGAGGCCGATGCAGAAACAGCAATTTTTTTATCCTTTATGAGGCTCTTGTAGAGGCGTGAAGTTCGCCCGCTCGATAAAATGTCGTTTAGAACATCGAAGGCGGCGTTGTCCGGATGATTAATGCTTACAGTATGAAAACCGATGATAATCATCGGCTGAGCCATATCTTTTAAGACAATCCTTCGTTCGCCAAGCTGAGGCGGTTCGACTGTTTCTACCGGCTCAGATACCGGGCCGCGCGGAAGGGCACCAAAATACATATCGGCATATTTTTTTGCCTCCTGCGGGTCAACATCACCGACTATCGCAGCGGTAAGATTATTCGGGGAATAATGCTTTTTGAAAAATTCGACGGCTTCTTTACGCGTGAGTGTCTGCAGGTCGCTCATATGCCCGATGATCGGCTCGCCGTAGGGATGCGCCTTGAATGCAAGGGCAAGATATTCTTCCATCAGACGGCTTTGAGGGTTGTTTTCGCTCATTCGCCTTTCTTCCATAATGACATTTTTTTCCTCATAAAACTCACGAAGGACTGGTGTGGCAAATCTGCCCGACTCCATAAGCATCCATAACTGGAGCTTGTTTGAAGGAAAGCTGCTGACATAGCCGGTCGTATCGTTGCCGGTGAAGGCATTGAGGCCGGAAGCGCCTTCTCTTGTGAGAATTTCCTCGAATTCATCATGGACGATATATTTGGCAGCTTTTTGGCGAACCTCGCTGAATTTTTTCTCAAGCTGTTCTATCCGTGCTTTGTCGGCCTTTTCGCCCTTTCTCTGCTCAGCTTTTATTTCCTCGAATATCGAATCAGCCTCAGCCATCGCATCTGACTCGGCCTTGTAATCTTTTGTCCCGATAAACTGGTTGCCTTTGAATGCCATGTGCTCGAAAATATGCGCAAGGCCGGTTATGCCTTTAACCTCATCAACAGAGCCGACATCGACGTAGGTAAAAAATGAAATGACGGGGGCCTCGTGCCTTTCGAGGACAATGAACTTCATACCATTACTTAGGGTAAATTTGGTCAGCCTTTTTTCGAAATCATCGAGGTTCTGGCCGAAGAGGGCAGGCTGGATTAGAAGGAAAGAGGCCGTTAACACCAGTGTTATAAACGATTTAGCGACGAATTGTTCTTTTTTGTTGCCCATATTCGATACTCCTGCATCAGATTGATAACGGTTTTTACATTAATACAACTGGCGAATTATTATAGGCAATCTTTTTTCTGATGCAACAGGTTTAAAATTTTATTGATTGAAAAAGGACTATCGATTATCATTTTACAAAGAAGCTTTAATTGCTGCCGCAGAATCATTAATAGGCAATAAATGGTATATTGTATAAGTATATAAGCAGATAATACATATAAGTATATATATGAAAGAATATATATCTGATAGGGTAAATCATATTGACGCAAGCGGCATAAGGAAGGTTTTTGCTCTTGCCGAAACAATGAAAGACCCGGTGAATTTTTCGATAGGCCAGCCGCATTTCGACGTCCCCGAAGAGCTTAAGGAGGAGGCAATAAAGGCGGTAAAATCGGGCTTTAACAAATACTCACAGACGGCAGGGGACGGGGCTTTGCTGAAAAAAATAGCACAGTCTATTCAAAAAGAGACGGGATGGAAGAATCCGCAGGTTATAGTGACAGGCGGCGTGAGCGGGGGGCTTATGCTTGCTTTTATGTCTCTTGTAAATCCCGGTGACGAGATTATAATACCAGACCCATACTTTGTCATATACAAACATCTGGCGACATTGGCTGGGGGCAAGTGCGTTTTTATTGACACTTATCCTGACTTCGAACTGCCAGTGGAAAAAATCTCAAGGGCAATAACGAAGAAAACAAAATTGATAATTATCAACTCGCCGAATAATCCTACAGGGGCTGTTTATTCGCAGGCGCAATTAAAGGCGCTATCGGAAATAGCAGCCAGAAATCAAATCCTGGTTATGAGCGACCAGATTTATGACAAGTTCAGTTACGACGGGAATTGCCCCAGCATAGCACCGTTTTATGAAAATACCATTCTTCTGAAGGGATTCGGCAAATCTTATGCAATGACCGGCTGGCGGCTTGGGTATGCGGCTGTGCCCGAGCACCTTAAAATTATAATAGAGCAAATGACAAAGATACAGCAGTACACCTTCGTATGTGCCCCAACGCCTTTCCAGAAGGCTGCTATCGCAGCGCTGGATTACGACGTCAGCAGCTTTGTCGCAGAATACAAAACAAAAAGAGATATTTTATACGAGGGGCTAAGGGAGAGTTTCGAGCTTGTCAAGCCGAAAGGCTCTTTTTATGCTTTTGTTAAGGCGCCCGGGCCTAATTCCACGAAATTTGTCGAAAAGGCGATTGCCAATAATGTTTTAATTATTCCGGGGAACGT